>JBFYYH010000120.1:0-3445 GCA_041310125.1 Syntrophaceae bacterium
ACGCGGTCCTCGCCCTTCCCAGGCGTTTCGGGATGCCGGTCCCGGCGGATCTTTGGTGCTGCGGCCTTCTTTTCCCCACCGTCCGGAGAGAGACGGTACTTCCTGTTTCCCTCTTCGGAGCCCCGCTTCGCTCCGGCTGTTTCCATTGTCTCCGGCGGCGTGGCTACGGTCTCCTCGTCCCGCTCTTTGGCCAGAGCGATCACATCCCTCCCATCGATCCCCAGGTCATTCAGGACGGCGAGGGCGACGCCGAGCTGTCCCTTCCCCCCGTCCACCATGATCAGATCGGGGAGGTTTTCCCGCTTTTCATAGCGCCGCGCGAGGACCTCGTACATCATCGCGGTGTCGTCGGCGCCGGGGACCGTCCGGATCCGGAAGCGGCGGTAGCCGGCCTTGCAGGGGAGGCCGTCGGAAAAGGCGACCATCGACCCGACGGCGTGCTTCCCGCCGATGTTGGAGATGTCAAAGCACTCGATCCGGCGGGGGGAAGAGCGGAGGCCGAGCCGGTCGGCCAAGAGGTGCAGGGCCTCTTCCGGGCGGTCGTCCGCGAGGCGCGCGGTGCGGAGGACGCTTTCGGCGTTTCGGCTCGCGATCCCAAGGATCGCCAGCCCCTCTCCGCGCTTCGGCGCGCGCAGGGCCACTGCCCTCCCCCGTTTTTCGGAGAGCCACTCCGCCATGACCTCCCCGTCCTCCAGCGTCTCGGGAACGGAGATTTCATCCGGGATCTCCGCCGCGCCGTCGTAGTAGCGCTTGATGAGGGAGGAGAGAAGTTCTCCGCTTCCGGCCGGCAGACGGATCGGGGGGAAACCCTTCTGGCCGATCAGGCGGCCGCCGCGGACGAACAGGGCGACGATCTGCGTGAGATCCCCCTCGCGGAAGAGGCCGAAGACGTCGCGGTTCCGGCCAGTCATCGAGACGATCCTTTGCTTTTCGAGGGTCTCCTCGATGGCGGCAATCCGGTCGCGGATCGCGGCGGCCTCCTCGAAGCGGAGCGCCTCGGCCGCCTCGTTCATCCGGGCGCGGAGATCGCCGACGAGCGCCTTCTCGCGGCCTTCGAGAAAGGCGATGCCGTCCCGGACGAGCCGCCCGTAGGCTTCCCCGCCGATCCGGCCGACGCAGGGGGCCAGGCAGCGGCCGATCTGGTGTTCGAGGCAGGGGCGGCGGCGCCCCTTGAGCTCCCGGTCGCGGCAGGTCCGGAGGGGGAAGATCGTCTGCAGGAAGCGGAGGGTCTCCTTCGCGGCGGCGCCGGAGGGATAAGGCCCGAAGTGGCGGGCGCTGTCCTTCTTCGGGCGGCGCACGAGCTGGAAGCGGGCAAAGGGTTCCGACGGGTCGATCCGGATATGGAAGTAGGCCTTGTCGTCGCGGAAGTCGACGTTGTAGCGGGGGCGGTGCTCCTTGATCAGGTTGTTCTCGAGGATCAGCGCCTCTTTTTCCGTCCCCGTGACGATGAACTCGACGTCACGGATGCGGGAGACGAGGAAGGGGATCATCGCCCGGGCGTCGGTGCGGGCAAAGTAGGCGCGGATCCGGGCGCGCAGGTCGCGGGCCTTCCCCACGTAGAGGGCCTCGCCCGCCGCGCCCTTCATCAGGTAAACACCGGGGCCGCGCGGGGCGTGCCGGATTTTTGCATCCAAAGAATTCGGGGACACCATGCTTATTCCCCCCTCTTCTCCCCTTGGGTGAAAGGGAACGGGGCTCCCCGACTTCGAGGGGGAGAGGGTTCTGTCCCTATTTTTTCAGCTTCTTCTGAAGGGTGTCGCCGAGGGAGCCGAAGGAGCCGGGCGCCTTGCCCACGTACTTCTGGAAATCCTCGATTTCCTCTTCCTTCTCCTCCTCCGCCTCCCCGAGCGGAACGAGGGAGATCCGCTTGCCCTGCCGATCCACCTTCTCGATCTTCACCGCGATCGGCTGTCCCTCCGTCAGCACCTCGGAGGGATGGGTGATCCGTTTGCCCCGCCCCAGCCGCGAGATGTGCACGAGGCCGTCCACGCCGGGGAGCAGGCTCACGAAGGCGCCGAACTTGGTCAGGCGGACGACGGTCCCCGTGAAGGAACCTCCTTCGGGGAACTCTTTTTCGACCCGGTCCCAGGGATCGGGGAGATTCGAGCGGAGGCTGAGCGAGATCCGGTTCCCCTCCCAGTCCAGCTTCAGGATGACCGCCTCGACCTCCTGGCCGACGCTCAGTTTTTCGGAGATGTCCGCAATGTGCTCCCAGGCGATCTCGGAGATCGGGATCAGCGCCTGGATGCCTCCCAGGTCCACGAAGGCCCCGAACTTCTGGAGGGAGACGACCGTCCCCTTCACCAGCATCCCTTCGCGGAGGGTCGCCTTGAGCCCTTCGCGGAGCCTGGCCTGCTCCTCCTCGAGGATCGCCCTGTGGGAGACAACGATGTTGCGCCCCCGCTCACCGAACTCGAGGATCTTGAAGGGGAGGCGCTGCCCGACCCAGTTGGCCGGCGTCTCCACGCGGAAGAGCCCCATCTGGGAAAAGGGACAGAAACTGCGCATCTCCCCGGCGACTCTCACCTCGAAGCCGCCCTTGACCTCCCTCTCCACCAGCCCCTCTACGGGGATGCCGCCGCGCCAGGCGTCCTCGAGGACGGCCCGCCCTGCCTCGCCGGGACCGACTTTCGTCGTGAACCGCTTTTCGTTGTTCTGGGACGAGAGAAAATAGGCCCGGATGGTCTCGCCCTCCTTCACGGTCAGGCTGCCCTCCGCGTCGACGAATTCCTTGCGGTCCAGGAAGCCCTCGTGTTTTCCGCCCACGTCGATGAAAACCCAATCCGGCGTAATCTTTACGACGACAGCCTCCATGCGCTGGCCCGGTTTCAGCCAGCCCCGGTCCGGCTCGCTCTCATCGAGCAGTTCGGCAAAACTCTTCTCCGCGCCTTCCTCTTCCACCTTCCGATCGTTTTCCTCCATGTTTCTCCTCGCGCAATTAAAATGTGCGGCATATTGCCCATTTTCTACGATGGTGTCAAGGACAATTCATCCCCGGAACCGACCCCTTTCCCCGCACCCCGGAAGGGGCGCAGCGGAGGGACATCCCCACGGACGGCAGGAGGGGAATCGCATCATGGACATTTGCCGGACTACGGACGGGGCGCAAGGGAAAGCCATCCATGCGGATGGCAGCGGCCGAAAAAACGGTGCCGGGGCAATGCCCGCCGGGGCTACCCCTCGCCCCCCATCTCCAGCATCCATTTCGTCAGCTCCGCGATCCTGTCCCGGAGTTCCGCCGCCTTCTCGAACTCCAGCGCCTTGGCGGCCTGCTTCATCTCCTCCTTCAGTTTGCGGATGACGGAGGGAATCTCCTTCTCCGAGGCATAGGCCGCCGCCTCCTCCGAAATCCCGGCGGGAACGGTGACATAGTCGGCCTCGTAGACGGAGCCGAGGATATTGTGGATCTCGGAGCGGATCGTCTCCGGTGTGATTCCGTGCTCTT
>JBFYYH010000121.1:0-5513 GCA_041310125.1 Syntrophaceae bacterium
TCGAGGGGAAAGAGTTTCGACACCTTCTGTCCGCTCGGCCCCTGTCTCGTGACGAAGGATGAAATTCCGGATCCGAACGACCTGTCCATCCGAACGATCCTCAACGGCAGGGTGATGCAGGATTCCCGCACCTCCGACATGATCTTCAGTGTCCAGCAGCTGATCGGCGACCTGAGCCGCTCCCTCACCCTGTTCCCGGGAACCGTCATCCTCACGGGAACGCCCGAAGGGGTTGGATTCACCCGGCAGCCGCCCGTTTATCTCCGAGAGGGGGATACGGTCACCATCGACATCGAGGGCCTTGGGCAGCTCACCAATCCCGTGAAAATGGGGACGGATTCGGAATAGAAAGGCGAGGTGCGGAAAGGGGCACCCGGCCCGGGTTCAGCGGTTCGGGAATCAAGGGACCGTTGACAAAGCCGTTTCAGCGGTTATATTACCAGCGCGGCTTTCCGATTTGGAACGCCGGAATTCGCCCACCCCGCTCGGATCGAACAGGTGATCGATCCGGGGGGGGCGATGGAGAGGTTGGGGCGGGCCGCCGGTGCGACCCGATTCCCGTCACAAAGGCAAAAGACGGAGGCCGTTTTTCCGGGTGCCGGTGCATCCGAATAGCGGCTTCCTTTGCGTCCCCGGGACCGCTTTGGGGATTCCGGGGGATCGTCTGTATGGGAGGATACACATGAAAGGAAAGAAAGACAGAAAAACATTCGTGATGTTTCTTCTGGCCTTCCTGATCGGGTTTTTCGTCGTGTCGTTTGTCGAGGTCCTGCGGTCCTCTTTCGCTCCGACGGTGCTCGGTCCCGATGTCCAGGTGGCTTCTGCGGTTTCGACGGGAGAGATCTCCCGAACCCCCTCGTCCTTCGCGGATCTGGCCGAAAAGCTCAAGCCCGCGGTGGTCAACATCAGCACCACCAAAACGGTGCGCGGCGGGGGATTCCGTTCCCCCTTCGGATCGCGTTCCCCGTTTGACCGCTATTTCGGCGGGGATGACTTCTTCGAGCGCTTCTTCGGAGACACCCCCCAGCGCCAGTTCAAGCAGAGGAGCCTCGGTTCCGGGTTCATCATCAGCCAGGACGGCTACATCTTCACCAACAACCATGTCGTCGAACAGGCCGACAAGATCATCGTCAAACTCTCGGACGGCAAGGAGTATGAGGCGAAGGTGATCGGCCGGGACGCCAAGACGGACATCGCCCTGATCAAGGTCAAGGCGGACGACAACCTCCCGGTGGTCGAGACGGGCGATTCGGAAAAGGTCCGCGTCGGCGAATGGGTCATCGCCATCGGAAATCCGTTCGGCCTGGCGCAGACCGTAACCGCGGGCATCGTCAGCGCGAAGGGCCGCGTCATCGGCGCGGGGCCCTACGACAATTTCATCCAGACCGACGCCTCCATCAACCCGGGGAACAGCGGCGGTCCCCTCTTCAACATGGAGGGCAAGGTCATCGGCATCAATACGGCGATCATCGCCCAGGGACAGGGGATCGGGTTTGCCATCCCGATCAACATGGCCAAAGTCATCCTGCCCGACCTCAAGGCGAAGGGAAAGGTCACGCGCGGCTGGCTGGGGGTCTCCGTGCAGGACATCAGCGAGGAGATTGCCAAGAGCATGAAGCTCAAGGACCGCAACGGGGCCCTGATCTCCGACGTCTTCAAGGGGGATCCCGCCGACAAAGCCGGGCTCAAGTCGGGCGATGTGGTGACCGAGGTCAACGGCAAGAAGATCAAGGACACGCATGAACTGTTGATGCTGATTGCCGGATTCCGCGTCGGGGATACGGTCAAGGTCAAGGTCCTCCGCGAAGGGCAGGAGAAGATCCTCAGCATCACGATTGCCGAGCGGACCGACGAAGCGGAAGTCGCCTCGGCGCGGCTGAGCGGCGAGGCCTACGGCATGACGGTTCAGGACATCACGCCGGAAATCGCCAAGTACCTCGGCTTGACCATCAAGAAGGGCGTGATCGTGGTGGACGTCCGGGAAGGCAGCGTGGCCGAAGAAGTCGGCATTCAGCCGCAGGACATTGTCCTGGAGGTCAACCGGGTGAAGGTCGAAACGATGAAGGACTATGCCCGGGAGATCGGGAAGGCGGCCGAGAAAAACGGAATTCTTCTTTTGATCCAGAGGGGAAAGTCGAAGTTCTACGTGCCTTTGTCGAAGTGAGGGCCCTGAGCGTTGCGATCCCTCCGCGCGCCGGAATTTTTTCTCGCTCACGGGATCGGTTCATATTGCGCAAATGGCAGGAAACAAAAAGCAATGTTGGAGCCCCCGGAAATGGGGGCTCCCTGCGGTTTTGCGTAAAGGGGCGTTTCACCGGATCTTCGCATGAGAGGCTCGGGATTCGATCCTCTCTTCAAGGCAACAGCCATAAGAACCGGGACGGACGGATGGATTGCCGTGAGGACCTTCTGAAGATCTACGAAAGGATGAATGCCCGTTTCGGCGACCTTCACTGGTGGCCCGCCGACGGGCCGTTCGAGGTGATGGTCGGGGCGATCCTGACCCAGAACACGGCCTGGACGAACGTCGAGAAGGCAATCGGGGCGTTGCGGGAGAGGGAACTTCTCTCCCCCGCAGCGCTTTCTCGCATCGAGGAAGAGGTCCTTGCCGGGATCATCCGACCCTCCGGCTATTACCGGATCAAGGCACGGCGCCTGAAGGATTTCGTCCATTTTTTCCTGGAGAAGTTCAGGGGGAGCGTGGAGGCGATGAGCGCCGCGGAGACAGGAGCCCTGAGGGAAGAGCTGCTCCGGGTGCGAGGGGTCGGCCCGGAAACCGCCGACAGCATTCTCCTCTACGCCTGCGAAAAACCCTCCTTCGTCAGCGACGCCTACACGCGGAGGATCCTCCTCCGTCATCGCCTGATCCCGGAAAACGCGAATTACGAGCGGATCCGGGGCCTGTTCATGGAGAACCTTCCGCCCGATGTTCCCCTCTTCAATCAGTTCCACGCCCTGTTCGTGCAGACGGGAAAGGCGTTCTGCGGCAGGACGCCGCAGTGCGGCCCCTGTCCACTGGGGGGACTGCTGCAGGAAGCGGGTTCGGCATGAAAGCCGGCCGGGAGCGCCCATGGAGCTGATCGACCACGCCGGTGTGATCCACCTCCATTCGGCCTACTCCTTCGACGGGCGGACCCCGCTTCCCGATATCCTCGCAGCGGCCAGGCGCAGCGGCATCGACTTCCTGCTGCTGACCGACCACTCGACGCTCCGGGCCCGGGAGGAGGGGTTCGAGGGGTGGGAGGACGGCGTCCTGCTCGTCGTCGGCGAGGAGATCGCCCCCCGCTTCAACCATTACCTGGCCTTTCGGCTGGCGGAACCGGTCGCGACCCAGGCGGAAACGCCCGGGATTGCTCCCCAGACCTGCATCGATCGCGTTCGGCACCGGGGCGGGATCGGCTTCATCGCCCATCCGGACCACGAAGGAACGGCCCTGTTTCACGTGAAACACTATCCCTGGACCGACTGGTCCGTCACCGGCTACACGGGCATCGGGATCTGGGATTTCATGACGGACTGGCAGAGCGGCCTTTCCAGCTATCCCCGGGCGCTTCTGAGTTACCTCTTTCCGGCCCATTTTCTCCGGGGTCCCCGTCCGGCAACGCTTCAAAGGTGGGACCGCCTCACACAGGAGCGGCGCGTCGTCGGGATCGGGGAGCTGGACAACCACGAAAGCCGGCGGCGGATCCTGGGCATGCCCCTGTCCGTCTTCCCCTATGCCAGGGTTCTGAACCTGGTCCGGACGCACATCCTCACCGAACGCCCCTTCTCCGGGAAGAGCCGGGAAGACATCCCGCTCCTCCTGGGTGCGCTCCAGAACGGCCGGGCCTACGTTTCGCTCGACCATTTCCACGCGGCCTCCGGATTCTCCATGATCCTGGAGGAGAAGGGGCACGTCGCCACGATGGGGGATTCCTTTCTTCTGGAGAGAACCGCGAATCTCGCGATCCGGGTCCCCCGGCGGGCGCGCATCCGCCTGATCCGCAACGGCAGGCTTTTTCGCGAGACGAGCGGAACGGAACTCTCGCTCGTCATCCGCGAGCCCGGGGTCTACCGCGCCGAAGCCTATCTGAAGATCCTCGGCCGGCACCGTCCCTGGATCTTTTCCAATCCGCTCTATTTGGCCGGCCGGGAACCCGCACTTCTTTCTTGACTCCATTCACGTTTTCTTTTATACAGGTCGCCGACCGGAAAGGTTTTTGTATTCGAGATCACGAAATCATCAATCAAGTTAAGGAGGAGATCAATGAGCAACGAAAATCTGGAGAGCAAGAGATGGATCATCGCCATCGCCGCCATCATCATGCAGTTGAGTTTGGGGACGGTTTACGCCTGGTCCGTCTTCAAGAAGCCCCTGATGTCCACCCACGGCTGGGGTGAGACGGCCACCCAGGCCACCTTCATGATCGTCATCGCGACGATCGGGATCGCGGCGGCCTTCGGCGGCACGCTGGTCGATAAGAAGGGCCCGCGGTTCGTCGCGACCATCGGGGGGATCCTCTTCGGGATCGGAACCCTGCTCGCCGGCCTCGCCGACAGCACAGGCAGCCTTTGGCTTCTCTACATCGGCTACGGCCTCATCGGCGGCCTGGGGAACGGCTTCGGGTATGTGACCCCGATCGCGACCCTGATCCGCTGGTTCCCGGACAAGCGCGGCCTCGTGACGGGTCTTGCCGTCATGGGCTTCGGCTTCGGCGCCTTCTTCATGGGCAAGATCGCCCCCGCCATGGTGAACAGCATGGGCGTCGCCAACACCTTCTACATCTGGGGCGTGATCTTCCTCATCCTGGTCACCGCCACTGCGCAGCTCTACAAGAACCCCCCCAAGGGCTGGCTTCCTGCAGGCTTCAAGCCCTCCGCCGGGACCACCTCCGCGGCCCAGTCCTTCACCTTCGCCCAGGCGAAGAAGACGCCCCAGTGGTGGATGCTCTGGCTGATGCTCTGCCTGAACATCTCGGCGGGTCTCGGTCTGATTTCCCAGCTCTCCCCCCTGGCGCAGGGGGTGATTGCAAAGGCCCAGGGGATCACCGATGTGAAGGAACTCGCCCTGATTGGCGGAACGATCCTCGCCATCGCCTCCATCTTCAACGGCCTCGGGAGGCTCTTCTGGGCCTGGATTTCCGATGCGATCGGCCGGAAGAACGTCTTTATCGCCATGTTCATCACCCAGGCGATCCTCTACATCCTGCTGCCCCAGATCAGCAGCGTCCTGATCTTCACGATCATCGCCTGCTACCTGCTGGCCTGCTACGGCGGAGGCTTCGCGACGATGCCCGCCTTTGCGGCCGACTCCTTCGGTCCGGCGAACATCGGCCGGGTGTACGGGATCATGCTGACCGCCTGGTCCGTGGCCGGGGTGGTCGGCCCCCTGGTCTTCGCGCATCCGGCGATCAAGGGGATCGCGCTTTACGTGGCGGCGGCCCTGCTGCTGGTCGGCTTCCTGCTGGCGATCGCCTACAAGCGTCCCGATCCGGAAAAGGCCCGTTAGCTTCTTCCGGCTTTCGGTCCATGAA
>JBFYYH010000122.1:0-2500 GCA_041310125.1 Syntrophaceae bacterium
GCTTCGACGAGAGCGGCAAACTTTGAGCCTGCCGCGGTGGACAAGGAGATTCTCCCGATTTATTCCCCCAAAAAGCAGATGGAGGTTTATCCCATGGAAATGGTCCCCAGGCTCACCCTCGAGGACGCGCGCGTCCTGATGGACGGAGCGGAGAGAAAAGCGCGCGAGATCGGCGTCGATATGGACATCGCCATCACCGACGACGGCGGGAACCTGCTGATGTTTCACCGCATGGACAACGCGCGGATCACCAGCATCGATATCGCAATCAGCAAGGCCTTTACGGCCGCCGCCGCGCGCAAGTCGACGCGCGCGTACCGGGAAGCCAGCCAGCCCGGGGGACCCTCGTACGGCATCCATGTCAGCAACCAGGGGCGCTTCATGATCTTTGCCGGGGGGCTTCCGATTTTCTTCGAAGAGCGGATCGTCGGCGGCATCGGCTGCAGTTCCGGCCATGCCGATCAGGACGAGCTGGTCGCCCAGGCCGGGATCGACGCGCTTCTGGCTCTCCTGAAGGGATAGAAGCCGGCAACGGGAACTCCAACCGGACTATTCCCGCATCATTGGGCTTCTTTTCTCTTCTTGAGGGCGAGCGCGGCCTTAAGCCCCTTCTCGCGGATGACCTTGAACTTCAGTCCGGTCTCGGTCAGGCGGAAGAAGCGCTTGCCGTATTTCCTCAGGAGGGTCCGGTCGATCTCAAAGCCCAAACCCGGCTTCCGGAAGGGGGCAAGCATCGCGTTCCCGTCCGGGAGGATCGGGGCGAGGATCCCTTCGCGGCACTCCGGCACCCAGGAAGGCTCCTCCAACGGGTATTCGAGCGGCAGCATGTTTCCCGGATCCGCGAGAACCAGGTTCCAGTTCACATAGAAGCCGATGCCGTTGGTCCAGGTGTGGGGGGAATACTCCCGCTCCCGCTCGCGGCAGGCGCGGATCACCTGCATCACCTGCTGGATCCCGCCGGCGAAGGTGGCGTCCGGCTGATAGACGTGGAAGCAGTCCTTCTCGAGCATGATCTTGATCTCGTCCCAGCCGTAATTGAGCTCCGCTCCCGAGATTTTGATCTTCGAGACCCTCTTCAGCGCGGCATTTCCGTCGTAGTCCCGGGAATCGAGGGGCTCCTCCAGCCAGACCAGTCCGTTGTGGTGGCAGGCCGCGGCGAACTCGGTCGCCCGCTTCAGGTCCCAGTCGGGGACCCGGTCGATGATGGACACGGGCCAGCCCTGGTTCGCGTCCACCCCGAGCTTCATCCGGTCGCCCACCCCCCGGGAAACCACCTCGATGTGTCGGATGTCTTCGGCAAGGTCGCGGTTCTTCACCCGGAGCTTGGCGGTCCTGAATCCGCGTTCATGCATGGCCAGCAGTTCGTCCACCCTCCGCTGCGGATCGTGCATCTCGCCGGTCGAACAGTAGGTCTCGATCGGCCGCGCTTGGCCGCCCAGGATCTCATAGACCGGCAGGCCCCGGCTTTTGCCGACGATGTCCCAGCAGGCGGGCTCGATCCAGAAGTTCCGCCAGCCGAGGTAGCCCGCCTGTTTGAGCAGGTCCTGCACACGGCCGATGTCCGTCGGGTCCGCGCCGATCAGGTAGGAACCCAGGAGATCGCCCAACCCTTCCCGCTCCCTTCCCATGGCCGATCCCGCGGAATAGCCCTCGATCCCGTCATCCGTGATCAGCTTGACCAGGGTGAAGCGGTTGTGCGTCTGCGGATAGCCGGGGATCCATGTGGGCCAGAAGGTGTGCCGGAGCGGAACCGACACATGCCAAAGTTCGATCGCCGTGATCTTCATTCGGACCTCCTCACCTGAAACCCGTTCAAGACCTCTTTCCGAAAGTGCAGCCGGGATCCTCTGCGTTCGTCAGGACCGGATCATCACCAGCATCATCTTGAATCGCTTCACCGCCCTCAGGGCGTGGGGCTTCCCGCCGGGCATGACAATCATCTCCCCTCCCTTCAGAAGATGGGATTCCCCTGCGATGATGATCTCCGCTTCGCCGTCAAGGAGATACACCAGGGCGTCAAAGGGCGCCGTGTGTTCGCTCAACCCCTGCCCCCGGTCAAAGGCGAAGATCGTGACCGTCCCGGTCTGCTTCTTGATGAGCTCACGGCTGACGATGGAACCTTCCTGATACGCGATCAGATCCCTTGGATTCGACACCGGCTGGACCATATTCTCTCCCTTTCTTATCCCCCCCTCGCTGAAGCGGTGGAGCCTACAGATGGACGGCGATCCCATTCTCCTGCAGATATTCCTTGACCTGCCGAATGCTCAACAGGCGGTAATGGAAAACCGAGGCCGCCAGGAGGATGCGGGCGCCCCCTTCGACGACGGCCTCGTAGAAATCGTGAAGTTTCCCGGCGCCCCCCGAAGCCACCACCGGAATCTTCACCGCGCCGGAGATCGCCCGGGTGAACTCCAGATCGTAACCGGCCTGCGTCCCGTCACCATCCATGCTGGTCGGCAGGATCACACCGGCTCCGCTCTCCTCGCACTCCTTCGCC
>JBFYYH010000123.1:0-4364 GCA_041310125.1 Syntrophaceae bacterium
CGGCGATTTACGTCACTTCGAAATATGCTCCGCAACTCCTGGGCGCGGTCTCGGTGGCGGCCTACTCCTACATGTCGCTCGTGCCGATTCTCCAACCGCCGATCATGCGGCTCCTGACCACGAAGAAGGAGCGGGAGACGGTGATGAAGGCCGTGGCCAAACCGGTCTCCAAGACGACGAAGCTCATGTTCCCCCTGGTCATCACCATTCTCGGAGGCTTGATCGCCCCGAAAGGGTTGCCGCTCCTCGGGACGATCATGCTCGGAAACCTGATGCGGGAGTCCGGCGTGGTGAGCCGCCTGACGAAGGCCTCCGAAAACGAGATCGCCAACGTCGTCACCCTCTTCCTGGGCCTCTGCATCGGCGCGACGATGGTGGGAAGCGCCTTCATCAAGACCCAGACCCTGATCATCCTGGCGCTCGGCCTTGTGGCCATCTGTCTCGACACGGTCTGCGGCGTTCTGATGGGCAAGCTGCTCAGGGTTCTCACCGGCGGGAAGGTCAACCCCCTGATCGGTGCGGCCGGGATCTCCGCCTTCCCGATGGCGGCGCGCGTCGTCCAGCGCGAAGGCCAGAAGTGGAACAAGAAGAGCTACCTCCTGATGCACGCGATGGGCGCCAATGCGGGAGGCCAGGTCGGATCGGTCATCGCCGCGGCGGTGATGCTGTCGGTCCTGGCAGGGATGGGGATCATCTGAGAAAACCGGATTCGCTTCCGGACATTCCATCCCCTTCCCCGGGGTGGCGGTTCACGAAAGGCCGGGCCGGAAACGACCCGGCCTTCGTACACCACGGGAAGAGGCGCCGCGGTTCTCGGCCCGGCGGACTTCATTCTCAACATGTCGGAGACCCGGCTGACGTTCAGCGCATAGCGGGCTTTCTGACCAAGTATCGTACTTCCGCGGTGCCGTAGCGGAGAATTCAGGAGGGAAGGGGATGGATAAGAAACTGCCGGGGTGCGCACGTTGCCCTTATGAGCCGTCGGAGCGGGTCTGCCAGGCGGAGGGGGGCAAGGCGCCCCCCTTCTGCCCCACGGTCAACCGGACCGGGGTGATCGAAAAGGCACTGGAAGAGTTGAAAAAGCCCGAGATTCTGGAATTCGCGAAGCAGGCGTCCATCCAGGAGGGGGAGGGCTACACCGACAAGGAGCTCGGCTATTCCCGGACGAGGCCCGTGAAGCCGAGGATCGTCGAGATCATCGAATTTGCCGGAAAGATGAAGTACAAAAAGATCGGTCTCGTCTTTTGCATCGGCCTTCGCAAGGAGGCGAAGGTTGTGGAGAGCCTTCTTGTGGCGAATGGGTTCACGGTCGTTTCCGGGGTCTGCAAATTGGGCCGGGTCCCCAAGGAGACGATCGGGGTCCGGGACGACCAGAAGATCAAAATCGGCTGTTTCGAGTCGATGTGCAACCCGATCGCCCAGGCGCTGTTGCTCAACGAGGAGAAGAGCGAATTCAACGTCGTGATGGGGCTCTGCGTTGGGCATGACTCCCTGTTTTTGAAGTACGCCGAGGCTCCCTGCACGGTCTTCGCCGTGAAGGATCGCCTCCTGGGACACAACCCGCTGGCGGCCATCTACAACATCGACAGCTACTACCGTTCGCTGAAGGTCCCGGTCCGGACGGGGGAGTAGCCAGAGCAGGCGTGCGGCGACGTACGATGGAGGGGGTCATGGAGAAGGACATCATCCTGGATTCGATTGCCGACGGGGTCTTTACCGTGGATCACGAATGGCGGGTCACCTCCTTCAACCGGGCGGCGGAACGGATCACCGGCGTCCGGAAAGATGAGGCGATCGGGCGTCCGTGCAAGGAGGTGCTCAAGGCCGACGTTTGTGAAAAAGGGTGCATCCTCCGGGAAACCATGCGCTCGGGAAAGTCCATTGTCAATCGGACCGTCCATATTGTGGATTCCTCCGGTCGGCGTATGCCGATCAGCATCTCCACAGCCCTTCTCAAGGATGAGGAGGATCGGATCATCGGGGCCGTGGAGACCTTCCGGGACATCAGCGTGGAGGAGAAGCTCCGGAAGACCCTTACGGAGCGCTACTCCTTTGAGGACATCGTTTCCAAGAACCACCGGATGCACGAACTTTTCGACATCCTGTCCGACGTGGCTGAGAGCAGTAGCGCGGTCCTTCTGGAGGGGGAGAGCGGGACGGGGAAGGAGCTGTTTGCCCGAGCCATCCATCACCTGAGTCCGCGGAAAAGGCAGCCGTTCATCGCGGTGAACTGTGGCGCCCTTCCGGACACGCTTCTGGAATCGGAACTCTTCGGATACAAGGCCGGGGCCTTCACGGACGCGAAGAAGGACAAAGCGGGTCGCTTCCGGCTCGCCGAACGGGGAACCCTCTTCCTGGATGAGATCGGGGACATCTCCCCGGCCCTCCAGGTCCGGTTGCTCCGGGTCCTGCAGGAAAAGGTCTATGAACCGCTGGGCTCCGTGGAGAGCGTTCAAGCCGATGTGCGGATCATCACCGCGACCAACCGGCGGCTGCTGGATTTGGTCCGGGAGGGGAAATTCAGAGAGGATCTCTACTATCGGATCCACGTGATCCGGCTCGAACTGCCGCCGCTCCGGGACCGCATGGAGGACTTCCCTCTCCTGGCGGATCATTTCATTCACCACTTCAACATCCTGCAGAAAAAGGAGATTTCCGGTTTGTCCGAGGAGGCCCTGGCTTGTCTGGTCTCCTATGACTACCCGGGCAATGTCCGGGAACTGGAGAACATCATAGAGCACGCCTTCATCCTGTGCAAATCGGGACTGATCGAGCCGCACCACCTGCCGGAGAATCTCTGCCTGCCTCGCGGTGTAGAGGCTTCCGGGCGGAGCGACGCCATGTCGATGAAGGACCTGGAGGCCGTCTTCATCACCAACATGCTCCGCCGGAATCAGTGGAACCGGTTCAAGACGGCCAAAGCCTTGGGAATCCATAAGAGCACCCTCTTCCGCAAGATCAAGGCATTGCACATCCAAATTCCGGTTTAGCGGGAGGAGAGACCGGCAATTTCCCCCGCATTGAAGATGAGGGGGCATGATTGAAACAGGACGATCCGTTTCTCTCCGGTTCTCTGCACGACTCCTTCCAATAAGTCGCATAGTTGCATCTTTTCCCATAAATATGGGTTGCAATATGCGACAATCCCCCCGGTTCTTCTTCTTTCACAAACAGTTAACTTATCATTATAACTTCATATACATGCTTTTTGCCTGTGCCCGGACCTATGGCACATTTCTTGATGCGTACAAACCAATAATGCTGGTCGCCATGACCATTTGGGAAGATTTGTTCACGACTCGGCAGGGCATCTTCAAAACCCTATTCCTATCTGGCTGTATGTTTGATTGCGAAATTGGGAGGATTGAAGCATGACTTTGAAAGAAAGAACGTAGGGAGGGATGTCGACACACTGTTGATGCGAAGCGTCCTTCTGGCGGAAGTTGTGGAATGCTTGCGGAAGTATTGGCAGTGGAGGAAAGGAGGTTCTGTTTATGCCGGAAGAGATCAAGGTGGGATGCGCCCGGCCGACGGGCGGCCCTGTGGGGGAACCCTCTCCCGTTCCCGAAGATAAACCGCAGCAACAGTTCAAGGAGGTCAAAACCATGATTACTGTGGGGAAGAAAGCGCCGGATTTTACGGCGCCGGCCTATCACCGGGGAAAGTTTATCAATGTAAAACTATCCGAATACCTTGGAAAGTGGGTAATCCTCTGTTTCTATCCCGGGGATTTCACGTTTGTCTGAGCGACCGAGATCTCGGCGGTCGCCGAGAAATACCCTGAATTCCTGAAGCTTGGCGTGGAGGTCCTCTCCATGAGCGTGGACAGCGTCTTTGTCCACAAGATGTGGAACGACCATGAGCTCTCCAAGATGGTCCAGGGGGGCGTTCCCTTTGCCATGCTATCAGACGGAGGGGGAATGGTGGGTTCCGTTTACGGGGTGTACCTGGAGGATGCGGGGGTCGAGGCGCGGGGGAGATTCATCATCGATCCCGATGGCATCATTCAGGGATTTGAGGTTCTGACCCCGCCGGTGGGACGCAACGTCGGCGAGAGCATCCGTCAGATCCAGGCCTTCCAGCATGTCCGCAACAGCAAGGGGACGGAGGCCACACCTTCGGGGTGGAAACCTGGAAAGCCCACGCTCAAACCGGGACCGGATCTGGTCGGAAAGGTCTGGGAAGTCTGGAAGACCGGTATGGCGTTCGACTGAAACAGGGATGTAATCAGGGTATCGCGTATGGGTCCGTTGAAAAACCGGGCCGGCCGTTCCACGGCCCGGTAAAAGTGGTTTTCGTTCGGGCATGGCGCCAATCCATGCCCCTTTCAGTTCATTTTCTGCCCGGGAAGATCGGGATAGAAC
>JBFYYH010000124.1:0-5940 GCA_041310125.1 Syntrophaceae bacterium
ACATCTTCGTGGCCATCTCATGGGTCGGGACCTCAACCATTCTGACCATAACGCCTATTTTCGCCAAATGCTCCGCCAGGGGCTTATAGGTCGGAGGGCAATCTTTGTGGCTCTGCAGAACGGCGATCTTGAATTCCTCCGCCTGGATGACGCCGGGCATGACGCCCAACGACAAGACGACGATCACGCAAAAAACAACCATTCTTGATAATTTCATCGCTGCTTCCTTCTCTTTCTTTTCAGAATTTTCCTGTCCGGCAATCTCTTGCCGCCCGTCACGAATCCGGCAGCCGCACAGCACCCTCTCCGCAGTGAAGCGAGGGGAACCCTTCTCCATCCGCCGATACCCTGGCCTTCCGCTCCACACCAGAAGATTAGCAATGATGATGCCAAAAAATCGGGCACGGCCATTTTCTCTCGGATCTCCGCTCCACCTGCAGACGACTTCCCGACTTAAATATTCATCTTCACGACCATTTGCGCAACGGACGGAAAGTGTTGAAAATGGATCGCCCGGCATGTGATATTTGGGGAAATGAGAACAGGAACGGACGAGACAGTGCCCTGAGCGCACAAATCCGCCATCCCGCTTTTTCGGGATCGTCGAAGATCACCTGGAGAGAGGCAGATGTGCGGTATGTGACCATCGCGTGCCAATATGGCACGGAGGCTCACCTGCCGACCCGGCGATTCAACCGGCCGGTTCTGGTCGACCGCATCACAAAACAGGCCAATGTATTTGCGTCCGCGCAACACCCTTGACAGCAGATCTCCGCGCGGGTATAAGGATGGCTGACTTCCGGATCCGGATTGCGCAGGAAACAAGGGACAGGGCGGTCGAACTGCTCGGGGAAGAACGAACGCCGGGATTCTTGCGAGCAGGCCTCCATCTCTCAATAGATCAAGGTTTCACGGAGCCTTCCGGAAGGGGAGGGAACCCTCTCCCGGACCCCCGACTCGAGGCCGGCGCGACGATGAGATGAGACCCGCTGGAGAAGAAAAGGTGAACTGCGTTTTCCTCCGCCACCCCACTCCGGAACAGATCCGGCAGATCGTCGCCCTCTACCGGGCGCAGGGGTGGTGGGGTCCCGGGGACGAAGACGGGCAGGCACTGATCCCGAAGCTCGTCTCGGGTAGTCACTGTTTTGTGGTCGCCCTGGACGGGGAGCGGGTGGTCGGAATGGGAAGGGCGATCAGCGACGGCGTCAGCGACGCCTACATCCAGGACCTGACGGTCCTCGTCGACCGCCGGAACCGGGGAATCGGCAGGACAATCCTCCAAACGCTCGTAGCACGACTTCACGCCGATGGAATCCGCTGGATCGGGTTGATTGCCGAGCCTGGCTCCTCCAGCCTCTATCGACGGGAGGGCTTCGGGGAACGGGTTGGCTGGGTTCCGCTGTTTTTGATCGAGGAGTCATGAACTTCAAGCCGGTCGAGGTTTCCGATTACACAATCCTCAAGAGCTTCTTCGCGGAACACCCCTACAGACTGAGCATCTATTCCCCGGCGTCCATCATCGCCTGGAGCAACCCGGTGCACAGGGCAAGCTACGCCATCTCCGCGGAAACCCTTTTCATCAGCGGCGAACAGCAGGATCGATCCGACGAGAGGCATCTGATCCTCCCCCTTTCCCCGAAGATCAGCCATCCCCCCGCCTTGCTGCACCGCCTGGCCCGGCAGCTCGGGTTCGACCGGTACGGGCACGCGCCCGGGGATTATCTGGAAACCCTGGACCCTGCGGAACTCCACGATTACTTCATCCTGAAGGAACAGAAGGAGTTCGAGGATTACGTTTATCGGACGACGGATCTGATCCATCTGCGCGGAAACAAATACGCCAAGAAACGGAACCTCATCCATCAGTTCTCGCGGGAATACCTCTATCGCAACCGGGTGGAGGTTCAGGTTATCCGGCAGGAGCAGATCGATGAATGTCTTGAATTCCTGGAAATCTGGTGCGAACGGCACACGTGCGACGTCGATCAGGAATCGGATCTGGCGTGCGAGAAAAGCGCCCTGACCACCACCCTGCGGAATCTGGATGTTCTGGAATCCACGGGCATCCTCATCCGGATAGACGGGAGGGTTTCCGCCCTGGGCATCGGATCGCGGCTGAACGGGACGACCGCCACCCTGAATTTCGAAAAGGCCTTTTCCGAGATCAAAGGCCTCTATCAGTTTCTCGACAACGAATGCGCAAAAAGGATTTTTGGCGACTACCCATTCATCAACAAGGAAAGCGACATGAACCTCCCCAACCTGGCAGAATCAAAGCAGTCCTACCATCCCGTTTTCCGGGTCAAATCCTACAGGCTGGAGCTCCGCTGAACGGATCAGAGGTTTTCGAGCAGCGCGTCCGAAACGAGATCGCCGCTGGTGACGATCCGGGCGTTGATGCAACCGATCCGGTTGCAGACGCCGATACAGTCCATGAAGTTTGTCTCCCGCGTCAGAAAAAGCGCCACGAGATCGGCGCCGCAGGCGCAGTTCGCATAGACGGGAAGGCCGGTCCCGCAGGTCGGGCAGAAGAGGGTCGCGATGCGACCCTCCGGCAGATCCACGTCAAGGGCGACCCGGGTCTTGTCGCCGCAGATGGGACTGAGCGCGACCAGACCTTTCGTCTCTTCCAACCCCACCCCCAGAAGGATCCCGGGGAAGCTGTTGAAGACGGCACGGCTGCTGATCAGGTTGTGCCCGTTCGGGCAGAAGAGTTCGTGGGCAATCAGGCAATTCCGGGTGCCTGAAGTTTTCGGGACGGGGTTCGGGATGATCATCATCCCCTTGTGGTCGAATCGTTCCATCTCGTTTCACCTCGCCAGAATCGGGTGCGGCAGGGTTGCCGCCATTTGCGCTTTTAAAAAAACGTTTCGCGCTGCCGGTCTTTGACAAACGGCCCGCCGCGCCTTTCAGGAGGCGGCCGCAAGGGCCACGTCCCACATCTTCAGTTGGATATCCGCCGAACCGTTCCAGTGGTTGATCTGCGGCGTGAAGACGATGTCCATGATCTCCGCGCCGAGATGCGGCAGGAACTGTCCCCGGCTGAACCAGATGGAATTCCGCGTGACCCCGTCGCCGCTGACCCGCATCCGCAGGTGGTTGTTGCCGACCACGGAAGGACAGACCACGCTGACGCTCCGGGCGCAGAGAACCGGTTCGGGATTCCGGCTTCCGAACGGGGCCAGCCGCTCGAACTGCGACAGGAGTTCGTGGTTGATGTCCGTCAGGCTGCAGGGGGAATCGATGGTCGTACAGAGCGTGAAATCGCTCTCCGGAACACTGCTGAGAACCACATGGCGAAGCTGTTCGGAAAACCGGTCGATATCCTCCTCGCGGATCGAAATGCCGGCGGCGTACCGGTGCCCTCCGAAGGAGAGCAGAAGGGATTCGCAGCGCTTGAGTCCCTGGTAAATATTGAAGTCGGCCACGCTCCGTCCGGATCCCTTGCCGATACCGTCCTTGAGGCTGATCAGAATGGCGGGCATTCCGAAACGATCCACCAGTTTGGAGGCGACGATGCCGATCACGCCGGGATGCCACGCCGGTGAAGAAAAAACGAGCGGCTCGATCTTTCCCAATTCAAGTGAATCCCCGATCTGCTCCAGCAGTTCGTTGAAAATCGCCCTCTCCAACACCTGGCGTCTCC
The DNA here is from genome assembly GCA_041310125.1 of Syntrophaceae bacterium. Classification (GTDB taxonomy): domain Bacteria; phylum Desulfobacterota; class Syntrophia; order Syntrophales; family UBA5619; genus JAKAFS01. The sequence goes on from JBFYYH010000124.1 coordinate 3,647, forward strand.
GGTTGAATCCATCGAGTCTACCGGCCAGTTCCTCGGCCTGCTGCGGATCATCCGCCAGGAGAAGATCCACGGAATCCCTCGCGGAGGCGATTCTTCCCGCCGCGTTGATCCGGGGGATCAGGGAGAACGATGCCCTGCCGGAATCGACCACCTGGTGCTCCATTCCGGAAACCATTTTCAGGGCGCGCAGACCGATCCTTTTCCCTTCCGTGATCAGTTCCAGGCCGATTTTCGCAAAGATGCGGTTTTCATCGACCAGCGGCGCAATATCGCCGATGGTTCCGAGGGCCACCAGATCGAGGTATTCCCTGAGATTGGGATAGCCGTGCCGGCTCCAGAAGCCTTCCCGCCTCAGGGTGCCGCGGAGGGCGATCAGAAAGTTGAAGACGATGCCGACGGCGGCCAGATGTTTGAACGGAAAGCGGCAGTCCGTGCGGTGGGGATTGACGGCGGCCACCGCTCCGGGAAGGGTATCGAGTTCGTGATGGTCCAGAACGATCGTGTCCATGCCCAGTTGCCGCGCATAGGCAATCGATTCATGGTCGGAGATGCCGCAGTCCACGGTGATGATCAGGCCGATCCCCTCGGCTCTCAGTCTGGCCACCGCATCCCGGTTGAGTCCATAGCCCTCCGTGATCCGGTCCGGAATGTAATAGGTCGTCCCGGGATGAACCTGTCGCAGGAAATGGAGGAGAACGGCGACGGAGGTGATCCCATCCGCGTCGTAATCCCCGTACACGACCACCTTCTCCCCTGCGTGAATCGCCTTCACCAGCCGATCCACGGCCTCCGTCATATCCTTCATCAGGAAAGGGTTGTGGAGGTCGCTGAGGGAAGGGGAGAGGTATCTGCGGGCATGATTCGGGTCGGAGATGTCACGGCTCGCGAGGATCCGGGAGAGGATCGGGCCCAGCCCAAATTCCCTGGCCAGCAGATCCTGAACCTCCTGGTTGCCCTCCCGCAAACACCAGCGGGTCGTGGGCAGTCTTCCTGCCAACATCTCTATTTCCGTCCCTTTGATTCAGTCAGAGCCCGTGCGTTCACAGGCGCTGTGATCATACCAAGGTGCCCCTCGATGTCAAGGAGAGAATTCCCGCCCCCAACCGTCTCTTTGACCTTGAATTTTCCGCCGCGGCATGATAAGACCGCAGCCGTCTGGAGGCGCCGCTGTTTGGGGCGTCTCCGGGATTTTCCAGGGGTTTTGACGGAAGAGGAGGTCTCATGAAAAGATTCCTGCGGTTCATGGTCCCGGCGGCGGCGATCCTCCTTCTTACGGGAATGGGTTCCCTTCAGGGGCCGGCGTCGCCGGAGAAGATCCCCGTGCCCGCCAAAAAGTACACCGCCGTCGTCCTCGATCAGATGGATGTCACCGCCCAGTGCAGCGAGGCCAGCATCGAAGGGAACACTTTCATCGAGGGCAAGAGGGGGGAGGGAAACCACACCCTCTCCTTCGACCACATCGAACAGGTGCTTTTCCGCCTTCAGGCGGACCGGTTGACCGGTATCGTGAAATTGAGGGACGGAGGATCCACCGAGCTGACGCTGGATGCGAATCAGAAGCTCTACGGCCGGACCCGGTACGGAACCTTTCAGATCAAGCTGAGGGACATCAAGAAGCTGCAGATCGAAGTCCCGCCGCCGAAGTGAATTCAAACGGCAAGGGCCGGAACAGCCTGGTTCAGCCGTTCCGGCCCTTCATCTCGCCGTGAAATCCCTTTTCAGACCGCCTTTTTGAGAAAACCAGAGCGGATGCAGCGCGTGCAGGCCTTCACGCGTTTCACCGCCCCCCTTTAGCCGTCGATACAGCGGATTTTCTGAAGATTGGGGTACGAGACTTTGGGGCTCTTGTTGTTGGCGTGGCTTACCTGATGACCGACCACGGGCTTTTTGCCGCATACCTCACAGATTCTTGACATACCCGGACTCCTCTCTCAAATGCTGCGGGAAGCTAAACCAAATCCCTCCCGAATGCAAGCATTTTTTACACGTTTTTCATCAGAGGGGGCTGACCCGTGGTTTCGAGAACCCGCATCCAGACGTTCCCTTCGGGGTTGACCTTCGTGCCGGAGGCGACCATTTTCAGGGGAAGATGGACATATTCGTCCTTCATCAGGCCGACGAGCATCCCGGTTTTCCCGGCCATGCCGGCGTGAACGGCGTACTGGCCGAGCGCGCCGCAGTACATGCTGTCGCTGGCGTTGGCCTGCACGCTGCGGATGGTGTAGCTCGGATCGATGTATTTGACGTTGACCTCCATCTCGATCCTCCGGAAATATTCTTCGAGAGAGCTCTTC
>JBFYYH010000125.1:0-3500 GCA_041310125.1 Syntrophaceae bacterium
ACCGTGGGCGATTCCCAGTCGTCCTCCACGAAACGGATGTCGTGATCCAGGGGATCGATCCCGAAACTCCGCAGGGAGTCGAGGTAGAGCTCCTGGATGTTCAGCGGCGACGGCTTCATGACGACCTGATACTGGTAGTAGTGCTGCAGCCGGTTCGGGTTTTCGCCGTAACGGCCGTCCGTCGGTCTCCGGGAGGGTTCGACGTAGGCCACATTCCAGGGTTCGGGACCCAGCGCGCGCAGAAAAGTGGCCGGGTTGAAGGTGCCCGCGCCCACCTCGATGTCGTAGGGCTGCTGGATCACACATCCCTGGCCGGCCCAGTACCGCTCGAGGGAAAAGATCAGTTCCTGGAAAGTCAAGACGCCTCCTCAAAAAAGGGGTGATGGGTCGCCTCCGCCGGGTCGCCGTCCCATCCGAAGCAGGGGGGTTGGCCGGTTCCCGGGCAGGCGTGCGTTCTTAACACGCCCCCCCCGGTGTGTCAACGGGAATCTGTCCCGTTCTCCATTCCCAGACGGCGGATTTCATTGAGGACGTGAACCGATTTCGGTTCCCGACCCAGAACATGCCGGATGAAATGGGCCAGCAGCAGGCGGCTCTCTTCGGCGGACTGTCCGGAGAACAGCAGCCGGCCGATCCGCTCGATCTCCATCTCCCGCCCCATCCGGAGCGTCAGGATCGTTCCCAGGGAGACGGGGAGGGTCTCCGGGCTGTCGGGGGGGCAGGCGCCGCAGATCAGACCTCCTCCGGCGGCGGAAAAGCGGTATTCGCTCCCCTGGCCCACCGGTTTCCTGCAGACCAAGCAGTGATCCAGGACCGGATCATATCCGGAGAGGCGGAGGAGGCGGATCTCGAAGAAGCGCAGGATGCCCTCCGGCACGGGACCTTTTTCCAGCAGGCGGAGAAAATCCCGCAGGAGAAGGAAGGTGGAATCGCCGGCCTTGTCTTCCGGCGTGAACTGATCCGTCAGGTCGATCAGGCAGGAGGCGATCATCGTCTTTTCCAGGTCGGAGCGGATTCCGGGAAAATGGGAGACCACGTCGCATGAATCGATCCGGGCGAGGTTTTCCGGCCGCCTGCGGGACAAGAGGACCTGGAGGAGGGAGAAGGGTTCGAGGGCGTTGGCGAACCGTTTGCGGCTCCGCTTTGCCCCTTTTGCGATCCCGCGGATCTTTCCGAGCCCGGCCGTGTAGAGGGTGACGATCCGGTCGGATTCGCCGTAATCCAGGACGCGCAGGACGATTCCCTCAGTCCGCTGCGGTGTCCCGGCGATCATTCCGGCTTCAGGGCTCACGGTATCGAATCGCCCCGTCAACGAAGGTCAGGACCGCCTTCCCCTTCATCGACCAGCCGTGAAAAGGGGTGTTCCTGCCGCGGGAGCGCAGCGCATTGCGGTCCACAATCCATTCGCGGCCGGGATCGATCACCGTGATGTCCGCATCGGCGCCGGGGGCGAGGGTGCCCTTCGGGATGCGGAGGATCCGGGCGGGGTTGACCGTCATTTTCTCCACCAGGGAGAGGAGGGTGAGGACGCCGTCGGCGACGAGCCGGAGGGAGAGGGAAAGCGAGGTCTCCAGCCCCGTCATGCCGCTCGCCGCATCGTCGAACTCGACCTCCTTGTCGGTCCGGGCGTGCGGGGCATGGTCGCTGGCGATCGCGTCCAGGGTGCCGTCGGAGAGACCCTCCCGGATCGCTTCGAGGTCCTCCCAGCCGCGAAGGGGAGGGTTGACCTTCATGGCGGTGTCGAAACCCCGAACCGCCTCATCCGTCAAAATGAAGTAATGGGGGGCCGTTTCTGCGGTGACCCGGACGCCCCTGCGCTTGCCCTCCCGGATCAGGCGGACGGAACCGGCGGTGCTCACATGGGCGATGTGCACGGCGGCGCCGCTGTATTCGGCGAGCAGGATATCCCGGGCGACCATCACCTCTTCCGAGACGGAGGGGATTCCGGAGAGGCCCAGCTCCGCGGAGACGAATCCCTCGTTCATTACACCGCCGGCGGAGAGATCCCGGTCCTCGCAGTGGGAAATGACCGGCATGTCGAGCGAGGAGGCCTGTTCAAGGGCCCTCCGCATCAGGGCGGCGTTCATCACCGGTTTCCCGTCGTCCGAAAAACCGACCGCGCCCGCGTCGCGGATCTCCTGGAATTCCGTGAGGACGGCGCCTTCCGATTTCACGCTGATTGCCGCGATGGGATAGACATGGACGAGTCCGCATTCCAGGGCCCTGCGGCGGATGAACTCCGTCACGGAGCGGTTGTCGTTCACGGGATTCGTGTTGGGCATGCAGGCAATGGAGGTGAATCCCCCCGCGAGGGCGGCCTCGCTTCCGGAGGCGATCGTCTCCCGGTATTCGAATCCCGGTTCCCTCAGATGGGTGTGCATGTCGATCAGGCCGGGCGCAACGATCTTTCCCCTCAGATCCAGAACCTCCCCGTCGTCCCGCATCTTCTTCCCGGAGAGATCCTTTCCGACGTCGAGGATCTTTCCGTTTTCGATCAGGAGATCCGCCACTTCGTCCACCATCCGGGAGGGATCGACCACCCTGCCGCCTTTGAGCAAGAATTTCATCCAGGGGTTCCCCGCAAAAAACGGTTCAGGAATCAAAAAAGGCCTTCCCCCGGATGGAGGGAAGGCCGGCAAAAACGGATGCGTTCGGATGGCTGTGGTTCACAATGTCCCATCTCTCCAGATTCAATGAAGTGGGTCCGCAGGTGATCGGCGATTCGCTGCGAAACTACAATGAAGGGGAGGGAACTGTCAAGACAAAAAGATCTTCAAAAAAGTTTTGAAATGGATTGAAATAGTGTTATAGGCTCACCCTCGGTTCGGAGGAGACGACGATGGCGATTCACGATGAGCCCCAGGTTTTTCTTTTTTTAAGCGAAATCCTGGGAAGGAAACTCGTTGATCCTGAAGGAGGGGTGATCGGGAAAGTCATCGACCTGGCGGGGAATATCGGGGAGGTATACCCCGCCGTGACGGATCTCCTCCTGCGGAGGGAAGAAGACCAGAGAATCGTTCTCTTTCCCTGGCGGAAGGTGGAGATTGCCGGCGCGACGCTGGTGGCCCACACCCCGCGGGAAGAGGATTTCCGGGAACCGGTTCTCGACAGCGGAGAGCTGTTCCTCAAGGACGCCCTTCTCGACAAGCAGGTCGTGGACACGGACGGGGCGAAGATCCGGCGGGTGAACGATCTGCAGTTCCTCAAGGCCCGCAGGCTCCTCTGCCTGGTTCACGTGGATGTCGGATTCCACGGTCTGCTCCGGCGCGTGGGCCTGGTTCGCCCCGTGGGGTTTCTCCTCCGGACCCTTTTCGATTACGCCATGACGGATCAGCTCATCTCCTGGAAGTTCGTCCAGCCCCTCTCCTCGCCCGACCTGCTCCGCCTGACCGTCGCCCAGAACCGGCTCGCCCACCTCCATCCGGCGGATCTGGCCGACATCATCGAGGACCTGGATATCCACCAGCGATCCGCGGTCTTCCGCTCCCTCGACGTGGAGA
>JBFYYH010000126.1:0-3453 GCA_041310125.1 Syntrophaceae bacterium
GGATTCTCGGACTTGAAGTCGGGATAGGCCGCGCCGAAGCCGACCCCCAGGGCGACCACCCCCGGCACCATCCCGAAGACGGTGACGGCCGAAAGGACCATCATGAAGGGGGTGACCTGGAGGAGCAGGTTGGAGGCTACGATCAGGATCTCCGCCATGACGAGCAGCGGAACGAAATAGACGGCGAACTTCACCCAGAGGTAGGTCCTCAGGGAAAGGGGGGCGGCCCGGACGATCCAGAAGGCGTCCCCTTCGCAACTGACGGCCGGATAGACGAACCGGGCGGCGATCGCCGTCAGGACAAACGCCGCCAGCCCCATGTTCAGAAAGGAAAAGAGGTTCTGCAGATAGACCGTCCGGAGGGGGGAGCCTCCGAGGGGGAGGACCGAAAAGTTGTACAGATAGATGACGATCAGGGCCGCGATCAGGAAGAGCTGCGGCCACTGGGTCTGGTCGCGGAAGAATACCCGGATCTCCTTGACGGCGAACGCCCAGGCCGGTCCGGAGAACCGTTCCAGGAACCGGCGCCGTTTTCCGCCGGATCCTCCCCGCAGCGCCAACAGCCTGGACGCCGAGGTCTGGGCCTTTGAATATCCCCGAAAATAGATCCCCGTTGCCACCCCAGCCGCGACAAAAATCAGCGCGGCCGCGCAGCTCCAGAGCAGGGAGAGGTGGAAGAAAGCCTCTCCCCGGAGCCCGTAGAGGGCCGCGTTGAGAACGTCGAAAAACCAGGTCGCGGGGAGCAGAGGGGAACCCGGCGTCTCCATCTCCTTCAGATAGAGGACCAGCGAAGAGAAGGTTTCGGGGTTGACCAGCCGCTCCGGCCGGAGGAGACGGAAGGAGAGGATCAGCGCCAGGACCAGGATCAGCCCGAAAAAAACAAAGACCGTCCGGATCCTGCCCGCCGGGAGGAGTACGGCCGCCAGGACGACGGCAAGGGCGCTCATGGCGGAGGCGATCAGGCAAAGCGGAACCAATCCCATTCCCGCCGCCAGATAGAAGAACGGTCCGGCCTTGTAGACGATCCCGTAGGAGAGGAAGACCGGGAGGCTGAAGACGATCACCATCCAGGAGCTGTCGACGGTGCTCTCCAGCCAGCGGGCCAGAAAAAGATTTCCCCGCGATACGGGCAGCGAGTGGACGAGAATCAGGTCCCGGCTGAGATACAGTTTCGAAAGGGCGGTGATGATGCTGCTGAACACCAGGAGCATGAAGAAGGTGACCAGCACCATCGAGAGCAGTTTCCGGGAGAGGATGTCCCCGAACTCCTCGACCCCCTGGAAATAGGTCAGCACCCGGAAAAAGATCGCAAAGGCGCCCAGCCAGAAGGCAAGGCCGATCGCCGCGAAGAGGAGGAAACGGATCATCCGGCTTCCGGCATTCCGGGAGGCGCTCCCGTTCCGGAAAGCCAGCAGGCGGGGCCGCAGCAGGACAAGGATCTCGTTCACGGATTCTCCTCTCCGGTCAGGCGGAGGAATACCTCTTCCAGGTCTCCCCGCTCCAGGCTGGCCGTCCCCCGCAAGTCCCGGGTCGTTCCCAGTGCGATGAGCCGCCCGCGGTGGATCACCCCGATCCGGTCGCAGAGGTCCTCCGCAATCGTCAGGGTATGGGTCGACATGAAAACCGTTGTCCCCTGCCGGGCCAACTCCTTGAAGAGATCCTTGACCAAACGGATCCCCGCCGGATCGAGACCCACCATGGGCTCGTCGACGATGATCACCCGGGGATCGTGGAGGAGGGCCGAGGCGATCACGAGCCTCTGCCTCATGCCGTGGGAATAGGCTTCGATCAGTTCATCCGCCCAGTCATAGAGAGAAAACCGGATCAGCAGCTTCTCCGCCTTCTCCCGGAAAAGCCCGTCTCCGACGCCGTAGAGATCGGCGGAAAACCGCAGGAACTCCATTCCGGTGAGCTTTTCATACAGGAAGGGCCGGTCGGGGATGAACCCGATGGCGCGCTTGGCCGCCACCGGTTCCCGCGCCATGGAAACCCCGCCGATCACGACCTCTCCCTCGGTGGGGATCAGGACCCCCGCCAGCATGCGGATCGTCGTGGTCTTGCCCGCGCCGTTCGGGCCGATGAAGCCGAAGATCTCCCCGCTCTCCACCGAAAGTGAAAGCCGGTCCACCGCCAGGGTTCGCCCGTATCGCTTGCTCAGGTTATTCATTTCAATCATCGTTCGAGCTCCAGGATCTCCATCTTCACCCTTCCAATGAGGCCCAGCAGATCGAGATGGCGGTCGATCTCGCCCCGGACGAACCGGATATGGGTTGCGTCCGCCGGGATCTGCCCCATCACCGCGTCGGCCGTCACCCAGCCCCCCCATTCCTCGAGGTGGAGGACATTCCAGGCGTGGTAATAGAAGCGCCCGTTGAGGTAGACCAGCCCCGCCTCCACCTGCGCCGGAATTCCCGCCGCCCGGGAAAGGGCCGCCAGGAGGGCGGCGTGCTCGTTGCAGTCCCCCATCCTCCTTTCCAGCGTCTCCAGGGCATTCGGAACGGAAAGCACCGGCCGCTTCTCCAGGTTTTTGTGGACCCAGGCGACGATCTTTCCGGCCTTCGCCCCCGCCGGATCTTCCGGGGCGATGATCTGCCGGAGTGCTTTCACGATCTTCGGATGATCCGACTGGACGAGGGGCGTCGGGGCCAGAGAAGCCTCAATCAAATCCTCTGGAGGCGCGGGCGGCTTCCGGGGAGCGGCAGACGATTCCCTGCGGATCGTCAGCACGCCGCCCCGCCAGGTCTGCCGGCCCCCGTCCAGCGCGAGCCCGTGATCGTCGATTCCGGAGATTCTCGTCCGGAGTACCCTGATCCCCGGCGGATCATCAATGGGTGTCGACGAGGGGATGGCTGCGATTTCCGCCAGATCCCCGCCCGCCGTCCCCTCCAGCCCGGCGAGCGCCTCCTCCCTGGAAACCCGATCGAGGGCGATCCCCAGGATCCCCGTCTCCCGGACGATGGCCCCTGTTTCATCCATCCACGCCAACTGCTTCATCCCCAGATAATCGACCTCGAACTTCCGGGTCCGCAGGCTCCTCCCCGAGACGGTCAGCGTCTCCTCCCCGATCAAGGTGATCCGGGCCTGCCTCTGCCCCAGGGATGCGGGATCGAAGACCGGAAAGCTCCTCCCCTCCCCCGGCTTCATCTCTTCGGCCGCGACGGATTCCAGGATCCCGCCGCCCAGGTAGTGAACTTCCGCGAGGTCGAGGGTGGTCTGCTTCTCCGCTCCCGGCGCACCGGAATGGAGAGTCAGTTTTCTGCCCGCAACGGTTCCTCTCACCGCAAAGCCGAAGAGGTTCGACCGCAGCGCGAAGTGAAAGGAAGAGAGGGTCCGGTCGGGCTTCAGCTCCGCCTCCGTCCGGACCGCCATCGGCTGGACGACGCCCATCGTATTGATCCGCATCTGGATCTCCTCCAGATAGCGAAACCCGCTTTCCGTCTCCGACCATAAACG
>JBFYYH010000127.1:0-5515 GCA_041310125.1 Syntrophaceae bacterium
TAGCGCAGCAGGCTGTACCCCCGCGGGGCGCCGGCGCGGGCCCTCTCAAAATCCGCCCCCTCGTCGCGGCTGTCCCAGCTTCCCGGCAGGTTCTGCAGGCCGGTCAGGTAGAATCCGGCGCGCGAAAGGTCGAAGGTCCATTTCCCCGTGTAGGTCAGGCTCAGGGGATGGACCGTCACGTCGTGGCCGAGTTGAATCCCGAGGAAGTTGACGTCGTTTTCATAGGCGCGGTAATCGAGGCCGACCATGAGCTTGTGTTCGTAGTTTCCGATCCGGGTGAGGTTCTGGTTGTAGTGGAGCCCGAGGGCGGTCCCCTTGCCGCTTACGTCGATGCTGTAGGTGGGGGCGGTGATCGTCCCCGAGTTGACGTTCGAGTGGGCGCCGATGAAGTCGATCGAGGAGCCGAGCGAGTAGAAGGGGATCCGGTAGCCGACGCTGTAGATCGCGACCTTGTCCACCTTCTCGGGGGAGGTGATGTACTGCATCGTCAGCAGGTGGTCGCGCCCGGCGACGTTGGCGTGCTGGAAGAGGAGGCCGAGGCGGGAGCGCCCCGTTTCCTTCGATCCCGTGTTGTCCGCGGTGACTCCGATCCTCCAGGGCTTCTCGTCCCGCACGGCGACCTTCGCGTCGATTTCGTTGGCCCGGTCGCTTTTCTGCAGGGAGAGGTGGATCTTCTTGGCGGGGTTCTCGTTCGCCAGAAGGAGGCTGCGGGAGATGGAATCGACGTTCGGGGCTTCGCCCTCGCGCAGGCCCGGCAGGCTGTCGCGGATGTTCTGCGGATCGAAGAAACGGTGCCCGGTGACCTGGATTTTTCCGACGCGGTTCTCGATGACCTGGATCCGGATCCGGCCGTCCTTCATCTCCTGCTCGGGCAGGGTCACTTTGACCATGGAGAAGCCGCGGTCCCGGTAGGCCCGGTCGAGCGCTTCGATCGCCTCCTGGACGGTGCCGAACTGGCGGCCTTCACCCGTGAAGGGCGCGAGGACCGCCTCCAGCTTCTCCGGGGTGATGAGCGTGTTGCCTTCGACGGTGTAGCCGCGGATGTCGAATCGGGGGACGGGATCTCGGGGGGATTCGGCGGCAAAAACATGGAAGGCGAAGAAAAGAACGATACCCGACAATACCACTTGAACCGTGCGCGTCATACGAACTCCACTCGTAGGGTCGATGAGGGTGCTTCCGCAAACCGGCATTGCGGAGATATGAAAAAGGGCAGGCGCTGCTGATCGGTGTGAGCGCTGAAGGCACGGGAACGGGGTACGTTCCGGAGCCGGCGGAGATGTTAGGAGCCTTCCCCGGGGAAGTCAAGGATATTTTCGCGAGGAGTCATGAATACGTTTTCATGAAAGAAGTGGTCCGAAAGAAGCCGTCCGTCATGGCGGGAAGCAGCAGGCGTCCTGAGGACCGGGTTTTCGCGGTTCGAGGGGAGGGCGGAGCATCGGTGCGATCGTACGGCACGGCCGCATGCATGCGGATGATGTTTTCAGTAGGCAGGATTCGTCTCGAACCGGAAGGCCCCGCCGGGGATCTGGTCGGGGGCGACGGTCTGGGCGTTGTCGGGCGCCGTGCCTTCGAGGTAACACTCGTAGATTGCCCCCTTCGTCCAGGGCTTGGCCGGGGCGCCCGTGTTCGGGTCCATCCTGGCGAAGACGATCCCTTCGGGGATGGGGAAGAGCTCGATCGGGGTTCCCTGCAGGGCCTTTTCCGCGAAGTAGAGCCAGATCGGGGCCGCGGCGCGGCCGCCCACCTCCTGCCGGCCGAGGGTCCGCTCCTGGTCGAAGCCGATCCAGACGCCCGCGACCACCGACGGGGTGAAGCCGAGGAACCAGGCGTCGCGCGTGTCGTCCGTCGTCCCGGTTTTGCCGGCGACCGGCCGGCCCAGCCTCCTCACCCTCTGCCCCGTCCCGCTCTCGACGACATCCTGCATGATGTAGGTCGTGATGAAGGCGATCCGCGGATCGATCACCTGCTCGGTCTTCGGCTGGGCCTCTTCGAAGACGTGCCCGGTCCGATCGACGATCCTCCGGATGAAGAAGGGCTGAACCCGCTTCCCCTGGTTGGCCAGGACGCCATAGGCCCGGACCAGCTCCTGGAGGGTGACCCCCGAGGTGCCCAGGGCGATCGAGAGGTTCCGGGAGATGGGGGAGGAGATCCCCATGTGGGTCGCGTAGGAGGAGGCGTAATCCACGCCGATCTCCTCGAGGATCTTGATCGTGATGATATTTCGGGAATGGACCAGGGCGTTGTGGAGCGTGGTCGGCCCGTGGAATTTTTCGTCGAAGTTCTGCGGTTTCCAGAGTCCGTCCGGCTTCTGGGGGTCGGGGTAGACGATGGGGGCATCCACGAGCACCGTCGAGGGGGTCATCCCCTTGTCGAAGGCCGCCGTGTAGAGGATCGGCTTGAAGGCCGACCCCGGCTGGCGCCGCGACTGGGTCGCCCGGTTGAATTCGCTGCGGTTGAAGTCGCGGCCCCCGACCATCGAAAGGATGGCGCCGGAGCGCGGGTCCATGGCGAAGAGGGCCCCCTGCACCTTCCCTTTCTCGTAGCCCTGCCGCTCCTCCATTTCCCGGAGCCCCTGCTCCACCGCGTCGCGGGCCGCCGTCTGCATCCGGATGTTGAGCGTCGTGAAGACTTCGAGCCCTTCCTTGTAAAGGACGTCGCTGCCGTACTTCTCCTGGATGTAGCGGCGGACGTTTTCGATGAAATAGGGGGCGACCTTGTCCTTGGGCTTGATCGAGCGGAAGTGGAGTTTGCGGGAGAGGGCCCGGTCGTGCTGCTCCTTCGTGATGTAGCCGTCCTCCAGCATCCGGGAGAGGACGTAGGCCTGCCGCTGGTAGGCCCGCTCCGGATGGAGGTAGGGGGAGTAGTTGCTGGGGGCCTTGGGGAGGCCGGCCAAAAGGGCCGCTTCCCCGAGCGTCAGGTCCCGCGCGCTCTTGCCGAAATACCCCTGGGAGGCGGCCTCGATCCCGTAGGTCCCGTGGCCGAGGTAGATATGGTTCAGGTAGAGGCCGAGGATTTCCTCCTTCGTCAGGTACTTGTCGATCTTGTAGGCGAGCAGGGCCTCCTTGAGCTTCCTTATGTAGCTCCTCTCCGAGGAGAGGTAAAGGGTCTTGGCGACCTGCTGGGTGATGGTGCTCCCCCCCTGGACGATCCTTCCCGCCTCGATGTTCTTGAAGAAGGCCCGGGACATGCTCTGCATGTCGAATCCCTTGTGCTGGAAGAAGCGGGCGTCCTCGGAGGCCACGAACGCCTGGATCACGATCTGCGGGACCTCCTCGTAGCGGATCACTTTGCGGTCTTCGAGGAAGAACTCGTCGATCAGTTCGTTGTTGTCCGCGTAGACCCGCGTCGTGATGCTGGGGCGGTAATCCTTCAGGGCGGCGATGCTCGGGAGCTCCTTCAGAAGGAGGTAATAAACCATGCTGCTCCCCGCGAGCGCGACCGTCACGAACAGCAAAAGCGCTGCGACGATCAGCAGCCCCAGCAAAGAATGCCTCGGGGATCCCTTTTTCCTCCGGGATGGACGCATGGCGGCAGTCATGGTTCCTCTTCCTCCGCCTTCTCTTCCCCGGCCTCTTCCGGGGAGGGCGCTTTCCGAGCGGCGAATTTCGCCACGAAAATGCTCACCTCGTAGAGGATCATCAGCGGGATGGCCATCAGGATCTGGCTGATCGCGTCAGGGGAGGGGGTGAGGATCGCGGCCACGATGAAGATGACCAGGATCGCATAGCGCCTCTGCCGGGAGAGCATCTTGGCGTTGACGAGGCCGATCTTGGCGAGGAAGAAGATGAAGACCGGCATCTCGAAGCAGAGGCCGAAGGCGAGCAGAAACTTGAGCGTCAGGTCGAGGTACTCCCGAAACGAGATCATCGGCTTGAGAAAGTCCGTTGAAAAGCTGACGAAGAATCCGAACGCCGGGGGAAGGGCGATGAAATATCCGAAGAGGACGCCGCCCCCGAAGAGGATGGAGGAGAAGAAGAGAAACGGGAGGACGTACCTCTTCTCCCGGCTGTAGAGCCCCGGGGAGACGAACCGCCAGATCTCGAAGAGGGTGTAGGGGGCCGTCAGCAGCAGGGAGGCGAAGAAGGCGATCTTCATGTGGATGAAGAACGCCTCCGGGAGCCCCGTGAAGATCATGGAACTCTGGGCGGGCAGGGCCTGGACCAGGGGGCGGGTGATCACCCGGAAAGACCAGTCCTTGAACAGGTAGCAGACGCCGAACCCGATGCCGAGGGCAATCAGGATGCGGATCAGCCTCGTCTTGAGCTCCTCGAGGTGCGAGGTCAGGGGCAATTTTTCATCTTCGGGTTTGTCTTTTGCCATAGGGGTGATGTCTTGAGGGGTTTCCGCGGAGGGTCAGGCCTGGGGCTTGGAATCGGTCGTCTCCGCTGCGTCCTTCTTCACGGAGGCGGTTTCGGCGGTCGCGTCCGGGGAGTCCTCGTTCTTCCCGTAGAGGAGGGAATCCTTGAGGCCTTCCATATCCTTCTGGATCTCGTCCGTCTTCAGTGTCCCCTTGATCGTATCGGTGGCTTCCTCGGTCACCTTGCGGAACTCGGAGAGGCCCTTTCCCAGGGCTTTCGCGATGTCGGGCAGCTTCTTCGGGCCGACCACGAGCAGGGCGATCACACCGATCACCAGAAGCTCGGGCATGCCGATTCCAAACATGATCCCACCTTTTCCTTCCCCGTCCGGTTGCGAAAGCCCCGCAAAATAAAAGATTTTTTGCCGAGGCTCTTCCCGGATGGTCCTTATACCCGCAGAGGGAAATGTTTGTCAACGATTTTTCCGGAAGGGGCCGGGTTCCGAAATATTTTGCCATAGAAGGGCTTTTGTGTTAGAGGCCACTACTGCGCTGCGCCGGAAGTCTCCCGGGGAAAGGGGCCCTGATGTCGAAGAAGACGGGGATCGTGAAGGACTGGCGGTATCTGAAGCACGGTGCGGAATTCACCCATCCCGAAACCCCCCAGCGGCTGGCGTCGATCTACGAGATGCTGGACAACCCCGACATGTCCTGGAAATTCATCGGGATCGACGCGAGGCATGCGACGCGGGAGGAGCTGGAGCGGGTCCACCGGCCGTCCTACATCGACTATATCGCGGCCACGGCGGGGAAACAAATGTTCATGCTCGATCCCGACACGGTGGCCACGCCCGAAACCTACGATGTGGCGCGGCTGGCGGCGGGCGGCGTCATCCAGGCGATCGACAGCGTGATCTCCGGGGAGACGGACAACGCCTTCGCCCTGGTCCGGCCGCCGGGACACCATGCCCAGGAGTCGGAGGCGGCCGGGTTCTGCGTCTTCAACAACATCGCCATCGGCGCCCGGCATGCCCTGGCCGAAAGGAAGCTGGAGCGGATCCTGATCGTGGACTGGGATCTCCATCACGGCAACGGCACGCAGGATATTTTTTACGGGGACCGGCAGGTCCTCTACTTTTCGACGCACCAGTTTCCGGCCTATCCGGGAACGGGGGCCCTCAGCGAGATGGGGGCGGGGGCGGGGCTCGGCTACAC
>JBFYYH010000128.1:0-3804 GCA_041310125.1 Syntrophaceae bacterium
GTGGAAAAACCCCCCTTGCGGCAGCCCGTACCCCCCAGATGGACCGGGTCGCCGCTCGGGGTACCCTCGGTCTCATCGATACCATCCCCAAAAATCTTCCGGCGGGAAGCGATGTGGCCAACCTTTCGGTCCTGGGTTACGAGCCGGGGGGCTGCTTCACCGGGAGGGGCCCGCTGGAGGCCGCCAATATGGGGATCGTCCTCTCTCCGGAAGACGTCGCCTTTCGCTGCAACCTCGTGACGCTGAGCGGCGGGGCGGAACCTCTTATGGAGGATTTCACCGCCGACCATATCTCATCCGCCGAGGCGGCAAGGATCATCCAGGATCTTCAACGGGGAATCGGTTCGGAAACATTCCGTTTTTATCCCGGCGTCGGATACCGCCATCTGCTGGTCTGGAGGGGAGGAGAAGCGAGGCTCGCCGCGACGCCGCCGCACGACATCACCGGGAGGGCCGTCGGCCCGTATCTTCCGAAAGGTCCGGGGGCCGACGAGATCAACCGCCTGATGCGCCTCTCCCGGGAACTCCTGGCCGGCCACCCGGTCAACCGGGAAAGGAGGAGCCGGGGCCAGAAGGAGGCGAATTCCATCTGGCTCTGGGGACACGGAAAAAGGCCGAGCATGAACCCTTTCCAGGAGAGGCACGGTCTGCGCGGCGGTGTGATCTCGGCGGTCGACCTGCTCAACGGCATCGGCGTCTACGCCGGTCTTGAGGTCCTCAGGGTCGAGGGGGCCACGGGATACACGGACACCAACTACCGGGGAAAGGCCGAAAAGGCACTCTTGGCGTTGAAGGAACTCGATCTGGTCTTCCTCCATGTCGAGGCACCCGACGAGATGGGACACGAGGGGAATGTGGAAGGGAAAATCCAGGCCATCGAGGATTTCGACGAGAAGGTCGTCGGAACGATCCTCCGGGGCATCGGAGAGCTGGGAGCCTTTCGGGTGGTCGTTCTGAGCGACCATCCCACGCCGATCGGCCTGAAAACACACGCCCCGGATCCCAGCCCCTTCGCCGTTCTCTCCTCCGCGGAAGGGGAAAATCAGGCCAGGGGAATCCCCTTCAGCGAGAGGGAAGCCGCACGGAGCGGCAACCTGATTTCGCCGGGGCATCTTTTCATGGAGAAGTTCATCGGAAACTGGAGGCGGTTTGTTGAAAAAGACACCCGTTAGGATCCGGGTCATCTATGCGGACACCGATGCCATGGGCATCGTCTACCATACCCACTATATCCGCTGGTTCGAAATCGGACGCACCGAACTTTTCCGGGACATGGGAATCCGCTACACGGAGGTGGAGGCTTCCGGCTTCAACCTTCCCCTGACGAAGGTGTATTGCCACTACCTGCTCCCGGCCCGTTACGACGACGCTCTTCTGGTCGAAACGGAGATCGACTATTTGAAACGGGCAAGCATCCGCTTTCGTTACCGGATCTGGGACGACCGGCAGAAGAACCTGCTTGCGGAGGGATATTCCGTTCATGCCTGCACCGGCAGGGACGGCAGGATCCTCCGCATTCCGGAGAGCATCGCAGAGAAGATCCGTTCATTTTACCCGCAAACCGAAGGAGAGAAGGGAAAGCCATGGCAGGAAAGATAGACAAAAAGGAACTCCAGGAGCCGGACCAGCTGCAGATTTTCTTCATCCGCCTCCGGGCTTTCGCCCAGGCGAACCGGGTCAGGCTTCTCGCCGGGACGGGCGCGTTCATCCTGGTCGCGGCGATCGTCTCCGGCTGGTATCTCTACCGGCTGAACTACGAAACCAGCGCCGCGAAGCTGTACAACACGATTCAGGATCAATTTCTGAAGACCGGCTCTCCGGCCGGCGATGGGGCGGCCATCCGGGAATACCGGGCGCTGATCCAACAGTATCCCGGCAGCCGCTCGTCCACCCTTGCCCGCTACCGTCTCGGGAACCTCCTTTTCGGACGGGGGCAGATGGAAGAGGCAATCGCCGCCTATCAGGATTTTCTCCGCGGGGCAGGGGAGGGAGGCGATCTCGTCACCCTGGCCCACGGCGGTCTGGGGGCCTGTTACGAAGGGAACAAAAACTATGCCAAGGCCTTGGAGTCGTACGAGAATGCGCTAAAATCCAAAGCGTCTTCCCCTTTCGAGGCGATGAACTTCCAGAACGTGGCCCGGGTCCACGAGGCGATGAACAATCCGGCCAAGGCCCTGGAGTTTTACCGGAAGGCGCTGGAGAAGACCAAGGATCCGCTCATGACGCTGTATCTCAAGAGGAAGATTTCGCTTCTGGGCTGAAAACGGCGGCGGTCCGATTTTTGAGGCGGATCCGCAACAGGGAAGGGGAGTATGGCGAAGGAACTGATGTCGGGAAACGAGGCGATCGCCCGCGGCGCTTATGAGTGCGGGGCGCGTTTCGCCGCCGGCTACCCGGGGACTCCGAGCACGGAGATCATGGAGGCCTTTGCGACCTACGAGGGCGTCTACGCGGAATGGGCGCCCAATGAAAAGGTGGCGATGGAGGTCGCGATCGGCGCGGCCCTCGCCGGGGCAAGGGCCCTGGCCGTCATGAAACATGTCGGGGTCAATGTCGCTGCGGACCCCCTGTTTACCGTGAGCTATACCGGGACCGACGGGGCGTTGGTCGTCGTCACCGCGGACGATCCCTCGCTGCACAGCTCCCAGAACGAGCAGGACAACCGAAACTACGCAAAATTTATGAAGATCCCCATGCTGGAACCCGCCGACAGCCAGGAGGCGAAGGATTACGTCCGGCTCGCCTTCGAAATCAGCGAGCGGTTCGACACCCCGGTCTTCCTCCGTTCGACGACGCGGGTCTCCCATTCCAAATCGGTCGTCGCACTCGACCCGCCACTGCCGCCGGAAGACCGCACGGCGATCCGTTTCGATGCCGAGAAATACGTCATGGTTCCGATGAATGCCCGGAAGCGGCGGGTGGAAGTGGAAAAGCGGATGCGCCGGCTGGAAGAATACGCCGAAACCTTCTCCGAGAACCGCATGGAGATCCGCAATCCGGAAATCGGCATCATCACGGCGGGGATCCCCTACCATTATGCGAAGGATGTCTTTCCGGACTTCTCCTACCTGAAGCTGGGGATGGTCTATCCGCTCCCCGCCGCGATGATCCGGGAGTTCGCCTCCAGGGTTCGGAAACTCTACGTCCTGGAGGAGCTGGATCCTTTCATCGAGGAGCAGGTCCGCGCCCTGGGGATCGAGGTGACCGGAAAAGCCGTCTTCCCCTATACAAACGAGTTCGATCCGGGGATCGTCGAACGGGCCATTTCCGGAAATGCTCCGGATTCCGCCGTTCTGCCGGAGCGTTCGCTTCCGATGCGGCCGCCCAACCTCTGTCCCGGCTGTCCCCACCGTGGCCTCTTTTACCTCCTCGGACGGATGAAGGTGTTCGTTGCCGGAGATATCGGCTGCTACACCCTCTCTTTCATGAAACCTCTCGAAGGTCTCCATTCCTGCATCTGCATGGGGGCCAGCATCGGCATGGCCCACGGGATGAGCAAAGCCCTCGGGGAGAAGGGAAGGGGAAAGGTGGTCGGCGTGATCGGCGATTCGACCTTTCTCCACTCGGGGATCACCCCTCTGCTCAACATGGCCTACAACCACAGCGACGCCCTCATCGTCATCTGCGACAACCTGACCACGGCCATGACGGGCATGCAGGAACACCCGGCCACCGGTTTCACCCTCCAGGGGGAAAAGACGATGGGGGTCGACCTGGAGCGTCTCATCGGGGCCCTGGGAATCGAGAACGTCCGGGTGGTCGACCCCTATGATCTGAAGGCCACCCGAAAAGCGATCCGGGACG
>JBFYYH010000129.1:0-6199 GCA_041310125.1 Syntrophaceae bacterium
CCCGGGCGCTCGCCCTGAATCCGAAGCTGAACTCGTGGGGGTACTTCCGCGCGTCGCGGGGATCCATCCCCACCGTCTTGAGCAGGGCATCCACCCTTTCCCTTTTCTCCCGGCCGCGGGCGACGCCGTGGATTGTGAGGGGCTCACCGATGATCTCCCCCGCCGTCATCCGGGGGTTCAGGGAGGAGTAGGGATCCTGGAAGACGATCTGCATCTCCCGCCGGCGCCGCCGCAGCGCCTCCCGGTCGAGCGACGCGAGGTCCGTCCCTTCGAAGAGGATCCGGCCGGCCGTCGGCTTCAGAAGGCCCAGGACGAGCCTCCCCACCGTCGTTTTGCCGCAACCCGACTCCCCGACGAGCCCCAGAATCTCCCCCCGACCGAGGTGGAAGCTCACGCCGTCGACCGCCCGGACAAACCTTCGCGACCGGGAAAAGAGGCCCGCCCGGAGGGGAAAATGTTTCGTCAGGTTCCTGACCTCAAGCATGCCCGAATCCTCTCATCGCCGCCCCGCACACCGACGCCTCCCGAATCTGCAACCGTTGCGACATCTCAGCGCAACATGAGACTCGGATACCGGAAGCGCGAAAAATAGCCACGCGTGCCGGGATCGCGATTTTCATAGACCGCGAACATTTGAACCGGGGTTTGACGTCCCCGCTGCACACCTTTTCCCGTCCGCCCTTCAGGAGAAGGCCCCCTTCTTTGCTTCGTCGTAGAGGAAGCAGCGGACCCGCTGGCCGTCCCCGGCATCGATCAGGCCGGGTTCCTCGCTGCGGCAGACGTCCCGGGCGAAGCCGCAGCGGGGATGAAAACGGCAGCCCGGCGGAAAGAAGAGTGGGTTGGGCACCGATCCCGTGATCGTCTCCAGCCGCCGCTTCGCCCGGTCCGTGAGCCGGGGGATCGAGTTGAAGAGGGCGCGCGTATAGGGATGAAGGGGATTCCGGAAGATCCGCCGGACATCGGCGACCTCGACCGCCTTCCCCGCGTAGGCCACCACCACCTCCTCGGCCACCTCCGCGATCACCCCCAGGTCGTGGGTGATCATCATCACCGCCATGCCGATCTCCTCCCGGATCCTCCGGATGAGCCGCAGGATCTGTGCCTGGATCGTCACGTCGAGCGCCGTGGTCGGCTCGTCGGCGATCAGCAGCTTCGGCCGGCAGGAGAGGGCCATCGCAATCATCGCCCTCTGCCTCATTCCGCCGCTCATCTGGTGCGGGTAATCGTCGATCCGCCTCTCCGGCGAGGGGATGCCCACGAGCCGGAGCATCTCGACCGCCTTCTCCCGGGCCTCCCTGCGGCCTACCCGCTGATGGAGGAGAATCGCCTCCATGATCTGGTCGCCGATCGTGAAGACCGGGTTGAGGGAGGTCATCGGCTCCTGGAAGATCATCGCGATCTCGTTGCCGCGGATCGCCCGCATCTCCTCCTCGCCCTTCTTCAGGAGGTCCTCCCCTTCAAAAAGGATCTCGCCCGCCACGATCCGCCCCGGCGGCGAGGCGACAAGCCGCATCACCGAAAGCGCCGTGACGCTCTTGCCGCACCCCGATTCCCCGATGATCCCGAGGGACTCTCCCCTGCGGAGGACCAGGTCCATCCCGTCGACCGCCCGGGCGACCCCCTCGCCGGTGAAGAAGTGGGTCTTGAGGTTTTTGACTTCGAGCAGGATCTCCCGCGACAACGCTTCTCCTCTCACACCCCCGGGGAAAAGGGGGCTTTTTGTCTCTTCACGGCCTTCCCTGGCCATCTCCCCTGCGGAGGCTGCATTCTACACGATTCGGCCTCTCCGGGAAAGCCCTTTCCGGGTGACCGCACAATCTCACGGCAAAGGCAACCCGGGTGCGTTGGGACCGAGATCGGCATTCGTTCTCCATGTCGCCCCGGCGAATTCCGCCGCGGAGCGACCGGGTCTCTGCGGCCCTCTGAAAAGCCTTCCGCCCCGGAGACGGGCATGTTATAAGGGGAAAAACGTCTTGACCCATCCGGCGGGGGGGTAGCCGCCATAGAGCGGGCAGGGTGGGCTTTTTCTCCTGTCCGTCCCGGATGTGGGGCGTGCGGGTTCCGACTCACGGCTTTGGCGATCCCTGGTGAAAAGACCATGCCCACCCTGATGGAGTGCGTTCCCAATTTCAGCGAGGGCCGGGATCCGGAGGTGATCCGCCGGATCGCCGATGCCATCCGGGCGGTGGAGGGGGTTCTGCTTCTCGACGTGGACCCCGGACCGGCCGCCAACCGGACCGTCGTGACCTTCGCGGGGCCGCCCGCGGCAGTGTTCGAGGCGTCCTTCGCCGCGATTGCCGAGGCGGCGGAACTCATCGACATGAGAGCCCATTCCGGAGAACACCCGCGGATCGGAGCCACGGATGTCTGTCCTCTCGTTCCCCTCTCCGGCGTCACGATGGAAGAGGCGGTCGCCCTGGCCCGCTCCCTGGCGGAGCGCGTCGGCCGGGAACTCGAAATCCCCGTCTACTGTTACGAAAATGCCGCCTTCCGCGAAGAGAGGCGGAAACTCTCCTTCTGCCGGAAGGGGGAGTACGAGGGGCTCGCGGAGCGCCTCCGGGACCCGCGCTGGAAGCCCGATTTCGGCCCGGCGCGGTTCAACGCCCGCTCCGGCGCCACCGTGATCGGCGCCCGGAACCTCCTCGTGGCCTACAATGTGAATCTGGATACCGCCGACCCTTCCCCGGCCCGCGCCATCGCCGCGGAGGTCCGGGAAAAGCCTTCCCCGGGGGGAAACGCTTCCTCCGACCGGAATCCGGGCGCCGACACCCCCCGCCCCCCGGGGGGGCTCAGGGCGTGCCGGGCGATCGGCTGGCACATCCGGGAATACGGGATCGCCCAGGTCTCCCTGAACCTGACCGACCTCTCCGTCACCCCTCTCCATCTCGCCTTCGAGGAGGTCTCCCGCCGGGCGGAGGCGCGGGGGCTCCGGGTCACGGGGTCCGAGATCGTCGGCCTTGTCCCCGAAAGGGCGCTGACCGAGGCGGGGGCCCACTTTCTTCGACAGCGGCAGGGCGCCTCCGGCGTCTCGAAAAGGGAGATGATCCGGGTCGCGGTCCATTCGCTCGGCCTGGATCAGCTGAAGCCCTTCGTCCCCGAGGAGAGGATCCTCGAGTGCCGCCTCGCCGCCCTTTCCGGCGGGGCTTGAAGACGCACGCCCGGGGCGTTTTGCGTCGCCGCTCAGTCTTGACCTCACCGGTTCATAACGATCGCCCTCAGAGGAAACATGTGCGACGGGGACTTTTCACAACAGGCCGATGACTACCGCCGAATCGAGCGGGCGATCCGGTTCCTGGAGGAGAACTTCCGCTTCCGGCCTTCGCTGGAACGGATCGCACAGAGCATCCACCTGAGCCCGTACCACTTCGACCGGCTCTTCAAACGCTGGGCCGGGATCCCCCCCGTCCGCTTCCTGCAGTTCCTGACTCTGGAATACACCAAGGGTGTCCTGGCCGAATCCAGGAGCCTGCTGGATGCCTCCCTCGACGCCGGGCTCTCCGGTCCCGGCCGGCTCCATGACCTTTTCGTCACCTTCGAGGCGATGCCCCCCGGTGAATACAAGCGCCAGGGGGCGGGGCTGAAGATCGAATACGGCTTCCACCCGACACCGTTCGGGGAATGCCTGATCGCCGCCACCGAACGGGGGATCTGCCACCTCTCTTTTGTCGATGGAGATGACCGGCCGGCCGCCCTTGCCGGGTTGAGGCAAACCTGGCCGGAATCTCGCTTCGTCGAAAACACGGCCGGCACCGGTCCATTTGTCCGCCGCATTTTTCGTCCGGAAAACGCCCCCACGGACCGGCCTTTCCACCTGCTGCTTCGGGGAACCAACTTTCAGGTCAATGTCTGGAAGGCCCTGCTGACGATTCCGCCGGGGCGTCTGGTCTGCTACGAAGACATGGCCGCCTGCATCGGACAGCCCCGGGCCGTCCGCGCCGCGGCCCGGGCGATCGCCGTCAATCCGATCGGCTACCTGATCCCCTGCCACCGGGTCATCGCCAAGTCGGGGCGTTTCCACCGCTACGGCGGGGGAATTGCCCGCAAAATGGCGATAATCGGGCGGGAGGCGGCTGCGGGGGGCCGGAACCCGTGAACGGTGGAACAACGGGCCCTTGAACAACCTTGACAGGCGGGCGCCTGCTTCCTATACTCGGCCCGTCAAAAAGCGTCTGTTCCTCCTTTCCGGGGTTTCCTGCAACCGGGAACGATGACAGCCGGCATGGACCAGGTCATGTCAGGCGCAAGCCATCCCGACCTTTCGGGGTGGCTTTTTACATGGGCAAAGGGATCTTTCGATGACAACCAGGATTGCCGTGCTGGCGGGCTATGCCCTGATCGTTCTTCTGATCGGATATTTCGCGCGCACCCACTGGCGGGCCTCCCCCGCCAGTTACTTCCTGGCCGACCGCAGGCTGGGCGCCGTGATCCTGCTGGCCACCATGACCGCCACCAATTTCTCCGCCTTCACGGTGTTCGGAACCTCCGGCGCGGGCTACCGCGAGGGGTACAGTTTTTTCCCGATCATGGGGTTCGGCACCGGGTTCATGGCGCTGAGCTTCTGGGTCATCGGCCGCAAGGCCTGGCGGATCGGCCGCGACCGGGGGATCATCACCCCGCCGGAGTTGGTGAAATCGCTCTACGGAAGCCCGCTTTTGGGATCGCTTTTCGCCGTCGTGATGATCGTCTTCACCGTGCCCTATCTCGCCCTCCAGCCGATGGCGGCGGGCTACGCCCTGCAGGAACTGGTCGGACTCCCCTATTTCTCCGGCTGCGTTCTGGTGACTTCCGTCATTGTGCTCTACACGCTGCACGGCGGCATGAGGGCCGTGGCCTGGACCGATCTGTTCCAGGGGCTTCTGATGCTGCTGATGCTCGTGGCCGTCCTGGTTGTCATCTCAGGGCAGCACGGCGGTTTCGCGGCGGCCAACCAGAAGGCGATGGCCCTCGAGCCGGCCCTGTTCTCCCGGCCCGGCGCCGGCGGCCGGTACACCCTGGGAATCTGGTTCAGCTACATGGCGTTGTGGTTCCTGTGCGACCCCATGTTCCCGCAGCTCTTCCAGCGCTTTTTCGCCGCCGGGAGCGAGCGGGCAATCTCCCGGATGATGCTGTTTTACCCCCTGGTCTGCACGGCGGTTTTCCTGCCGCCGATCGCGGTGGGCGTCCTGGGGCGCCTGTCGTTCCCGGATCTTGCGGGAAAAGAGGCCGACCGTATCCTGCCCCTGGTGGTCAACTCGGTCTCGGGCGATTTCATGGCGGCCCTGGTCACGGCAGCAGGACTCGCCGCCCTCATGTCCACCATGGACTCCCAGCTGCTGACGCTCGGCTCCATCTTCAACCGCGATCTCCTCCCCGTCCTGCGGAAACCGCGAACGGCGACCAGCGTGCCGGGCCGCCTCTTCGTAATCGGCCTGAGCATCGCCGGGCTGGCCCTCGCCTGGCGGCCGCCGGCGACGATCATCGAGATTGCCACAGAGACCTTCACGGGGCTGGCGGTCCTCTTTCCGACCGTCCTCTTCGGCCTGTACTGGAAGCGGGTCCATTCCGCTTCGGCCGTCCTGTCGATCCTTGCCGGGGAGGCGGCCCTCGCCGCTTTCCATTTCAAGTGGATCACGGCGGGTCCTTTTCTGCCGGTCGTCTGGGTGATGCTGACCGCCTTCGGCACATACCTGCTCGTCCATCTTCTGCTTCGGGCCAGGGAAGGGAATCTCTCGCTTCGCCGGCCCGGGTGGCTGACCGACCGGTATTTCCTGATGCCGGCGGGCATTTTCGCGCTGGCAATGGATTTCTGGGCCTGGGGAAGCGTGCAGCCCTTGATCCTGGGGGTCCCCGTCTGGATGGCTTACTTTGTCCTGCTTTCCGCCGCCCAGATGGCGGTCATGGCCCGCATGATCCGCGATCGATCGGGCTTCCCGGAAACCGCCGTCGGCAAATCCGTTCATTGCGGCGTCATTTCCCTTGACACCCCGGCGCCGGCTTCCTATAGTCGTCCCGACCCAACTGCGGGTTTAGACCGATCCTCCTGAGGAAGGACGCGCCCCCCATGGAAAGACGCAACCCGAAAAGGTTTTGGTTTTTGGTCCTGATCGCCCTGACGCCTTTCCATGGGGGGCGCGTCCTTCCTCAGGAGGCTCGGTCTAAACCCGCAGTTGGGTTGGGACGACTATAGGAAGCCGGCGCCGGGGTGTCAAGGGAAATGACG
>JBFYYH010000130.1:0-3739 GCA_041310125.1 Syntrophaceae bacterium
CATCTTCCGCCAGGTTCTGAGTAGGGTCACCCGGATCTCCCGGTCCGCCAGGACGATCCGAGCCCCGATCTCCTCCGCCCGGTCGATGGCCCGGAGCATCTCCTCGCCGGGGGTGATGTTGAACTTCCGCGCGATCTTCCGCTGGAGGGAGGCCATGATGAGCTGGGAGAGGAGGATGGGCGCCCGTTTCTCGCGGATGACCCGGAGGATGTCGGTCTCCTGCCATTGGTCCTTCTGGCGGATCGCATCGTAGCGGGGCTTGCAGAGTTCGACGCAGACCGTGTCCGGCTTCTCCTCGACAATCACCCGCTCCACCAGATCGGCGCTTTCCCGGGAGATGTGGGCCGTTCCGATCAGGATGATCTCCCGTCCGTCGAGGTTCGTGCGGTGGACATTCGCGTTTTCCAATGAAGAATTCCCTTCGCGGCGGTTTTGGGCAGGTCATTAACAACATTTGCGCCGGATGTAAAGGGAAATGGTTTACGGCCGCGGGGGTTGATGGTAAGGGAGGCCGGGGAGCAAAAAATGAATGCAATTCCAGAGCCCGGCGAGCGGATCGTTACCGGAATCGAAGGCGTCGCCTTCGGCGGCGACGGCATCGGCAGGGCGGGAGAACGGGTCCTCTTTGTCCCTTTCACCGTGGACGGGGATGTAGCGGAGGTCGACATCACCGGGCTCAGGAAACGGTATGCCCGGGGGAGGATCGTCCGTCTGGTCGAACCGTCCCGCCATCGCGTATCGCCACCCTGTCCTTATTTTTCGCGCTGCGGCGGCTGCCGTCTGCAGCACATCGCCTATGTCCGCCAGTTGGAGATCAAGCGGCGCCAGGTCGAGGAGATCTTTCGGCGGATCGGGAAGATTCCTCTCCCCCCCGTCGCGCCGATGATGCCCTCCCCCCGCCCCTTCGGCTGGCGGGGGAAGGCCGAGTTCCACGTCGAAGGTGGACGGGAGGGATCCGCCCGGGCGGGACTGAAGGCCCTCTCGAGCCATGATCTCGTCGAGGTGGAGCTCTGCGCAATCTGCGAGGAGACGATCAACCGGAAATACGCGGTCTTTCGCGAAGAACTCCGCTCGGGAAGGGTTTGCGCAGGGGAGGACCGCCGGACGATCTGGTCCGACGAGGAGGGGGAAGCGCCGACGGAGATGGCGGCCGGCTCCGGCACTCCTCCGGACGTCCTCCGGATCGTCGCGGGGAAGCGCCTCACCGTCCCCTACCGGGGGTTCTTTCAGGCGAATGTCTCTCTTGTCCGGGAACTCGTGGCGCAGGTGATCGGGATGTGCGCGCTTTCCGGCCGGGAAACGGTGATCGATGCCTACGGCGGTTCCGGTCTCTTCTCGGTTTTCCTCGCGCCCCGCGCGCAGAGGCTCACCGGCATCGAAGGGGAGGCGGAGGCGGTTCGCTGCGCGGCGATCAACCTGGAGCGGGAGGGGCTTTCCCACGCCCGCTTCCTCCGCGGGGATGTGGGCCGGGTCCTTCGGGAGAGGTTCTCCGGCGAAAAGGCGGACGTCGTGGTCCTCGATCCCCCGCGAACGGGCTGCGGGGAGGAGGTCCTGGAAGCCGTGGCCGCCCTCCGGCCGGAGAGGATCGTCTACGTCTCCTGCGATCCGCCGACGCAGGCGCGGGATGCCGGGCGACTCTCCGCCCTCGGCTACCGCCTGCAACGGCTCCAGCCGCTCGACATGTTCCCGCAGACCGGTCATGTCGAGGTCGTCGCCCTGCTGACGCCGGCCGCGTCTTTTCGTTGATCCGGATGCCGGGGAGGATTCGGTTGCGGCGAAGGGGGTTGTGTGCTATGAGAGCTCCGTTTCCCGGACCTGCCTTGCGCGCCAAAGCGGCGCACCCAGAATCGTCATTGGACACCATCGACATCCCGAAAGGAGAGGAGCCCATGTTCAAGACCGCGATCACGGAAATGTTCGGAATCGACTACCCCATCCTCTGCGGGGCCATGATGTGGCTCTGCAAGCCTTCCCTCTGCGCCGCCGTCTCCAATGCCGGGGGCATGGGAAACCTCACCGCCGGAAATTACGAGACGGAGGCAGCCTTCCGGGAGGCGATCCGCGAGACCCGGAGCCTCACGGAGAGGCCCTTCATGGTCAACATCACGCTGCTCCCCTCTGTG
The DNA here is from genome assembly GCA_041310125.1 of Syntrophaceae bacterium. Classification (GTDB taxonomy): domain Bacteria; phylum Desulfobacterota; class Syntrophia; order Syntrophales; family UBA5619; genus JAKAFS01. Next base: position 2,124 of record JBFYYH010000130.1, read on the forward strand.
CGGATCACCCCGGAGCACCACCGGATGTACTGCCGGATCTGCGCGGAGGAAAGGGTGAGCGGCATCGAGTTTTCCGGGACGCCGCTGGACAAGGCCTGCGGGATGGAGACGGTGGAGCTGTTGAAGCGGGCGGGCGTCCGGCTTTTTCACAAGGTCGGGGCCGTCCGCCACGCCCTGCACGCCGAGAAGGTGGGGTACGACGGCATCTACGCCGCGGGGATCGAGGAGGGGGGGCACCCCCTGAACGACGATGTGACGACGATGGTCCTGACGCCGCGGATCGTGGATTCGGTGAAGATCCCGGTCGTGACCGTGGGGGGGATCGCCGACGGCCGGTCGCTGGCGGCGGCCCTGGTCCTCGGGGCGCAGGGGGTGATGATGGCGAGCCGTTTCGTGGCGACGAGGGAGTGCGAGGTGCACGAGAACATCAAGCAGGAGCTTCTCCGGAGGCAGGAGCATGAGACGGTGATCTTCGGGAAGTCGATCGGCCTCCAGGGGCGCGCCCTGAAGAACCAGGTCATCGGCGAGGTCGCCGCGATCGAGGCGCGGGGCGGGGGACTCGAGGAGCTGATTCCGCTCCTCTCCGGCCAGCGGATTCGCGAGGCCTGGGAGAAGGGCGATGTGGACTACGCCCCCCTGATGGTGGGGCAATCAATCGGTCTAATCCGGGACATCCCGACCTGCCGGGAGCTGATCGAGAGGATGGCGGCCGAGGCCCAAGAGCACCTGGAACGCGCCCGGCGGTTGGTCCGGGCGGACTGAGCGAAGCCCCTATCTGCGAAAAGGAGGATTGGTAGTGAAAACGCGCATTACCGAGCTCTTCGGGATCCGCCATCCGATCCTGCTGTCGGGGATGAGCTGGATCAGCGTCCCGGAAATGGTCGCAGCGGTTTCGAACGCCGGGGGGCTGGGGATCCTGGCGACGGGGCCGCTCGACCCGGAGCAGACCCGCGAAGCGATCCGGACGATCCGGAGGCTGACGGACCAGCCCTTCGGGGCCAACGCCTCCCTGATGCTCCCGGGCGCCCTCCGGAACGCGGAGGTTCTGCTCTCGGAGAAGGTCCCCGTGATCAACTTCGCCCTCGGAAAGGGGGACTGGCTCGTCCGGGAGGCGCACGCCTACGGCGGCCGGGTGATCGCCACCGTGACGAATGCCTACCACGCCCGGCGGGCGCAGGACTACGGGTCGGACGCGGTCATTGCCACGGGACATGAAGCTGCGGGCCACGGCGGGGCGGTCACCTCCCTGCTCCTGATCCCGACGCTTACGGACCAGCTCGACATCCCCGTCATCGCGGCGGGCGGTTTCGCGGACGGCCGCGGGCTGGCGGCCGCGCTGGCCCTGGGGGCGGAGGGGATCGCGATGGGGACCCGTTTCATGGCCACGAAGGAGAGCGCCCTCCACGCGAACTTCAAGCGGCTGGCGCTGGAAATGGGGGCGGGCGACACTCTCTACTCCCCCCGTTTCGACGGGATTCCCTGCCGCGTCCTCTCGACGCCGGCGGCGCGAAAGGCGATCCGGCGGCCCATGAACTGGCCGGCCGCCTTCTTCCATGCCCGCGCGATCGCCAGGCAGATGGATCTTCCCTTCGTGAAGCTATTCTTCGGCGTCATCG
>JBFYYH010000131.1:0-2542 GCA_041310125.1 Syntrophaceae bacterium
GACACCCTGTCGTGGAACAAGGACAAGAAAAACCGCGATTGCCTCATCCTGAGGCGGGGAGGGCAAGTCGACCGGCTGGCGTTCGCGGTGACCGACGCAAAGGGCAAGCTGAGCGTCCCTATCGTCCTGACCGGCGAACTGGCCAAGCTCAGAACCTGGTTCGATGACGCGATCAAGGACTTCGAGGAGACCGCCTATCGGTTCCGGAAGTTGACGGAACGGGCGCAGTGAAAGAGGCGTTCGCATGAAAAGCATGACGAGGTGGATGATCGGGCTCGGCGTATTGGCGGTGCTCTGCGCGGCGTGCAGTCCCAGCGACGGCGACGACGACAACGAACCACCCCCCACGGGCGCCAATTACTACGCCTACGTTTGCAATCCGAGTAGTGACAAAGTCTCCGGGTATTCCATCAATACGACGACGGGGGCGTGGACGGCCGTGCCTGGCTCTCCCTTTGCCGCTGGGGATTATCCCATTTCCGTGGCCGTCGACCCTAGGGGCAAGTTCGCGTTCGTGGCCAACAATCTATCTTCCAACATATCCGTTTATGCCATCGAAGCGACCACAGGGGCGTTATCGGAGATCTCCGGCTCGCCTTTTAACACGAGAGCGACATATAGACCTTACAGCATAGCCGTTGACAGCTCAGGACGGTTCTCATATGTGAGGCACGTTGAGGATGAGGTCTCTGCCTTTTCCATCAATTCGACAACGGGGGCATTGACGGAAATCGCCAGTTCCCCTTATTCCATAGGAACAGATGGTGGAAACTCGGATATGATGGTCGATCCCCACGGTTATTTCCTCTTGTATGTCACAAATTTCGCTCGCGGAGTTTACGGCTATACCATCGATTTTGATACAGGAGCATTGAGCCCGGTTCCAGGCTCGCCGTTTCACGCACTGAATTCGACAAGAGCCCTGAGCCTGGCCATGGACCCTCGAAGCAAGTTCTTATATGTCGGTGATGATGTTTCGGGTATCACCCTCTTTTGGATCGATTGGGCATCAGGTCATTTGGCGTTATACGGCACATGGCTGCCTGCCCCGGATTACCCTTTTTCCATGGCCGTCGATCCCACGGGAAAATTCCTTTATGCGACCGATATGTACGGGGATGAGATTTTTGGTTACATCATTGATGCCGCGACGGGTGCCTTGACCGGAGTATTCAACTCACCCTTTGCCACAGGGAGTTCCGCTAGTGACATCGCTTTCGGACCTGAGGGCAAGTTCGCGTACGTGGCTAATTCAGGTTCTGCGAATATCTCCGCCTATGCCATCGATCCGGCATCAGGTGTCTTGACGCCGCTCGGTGGTTCCCCTTTTCCTGTCACCGGAGGCGCATATTCAATCGCCATCGTCAAGATCACCTATTAAGGGAGCCGGGTATTACCTCAATACCGTTTCCTGGTTCGGTGTGAATTCCGACACCTTCATCAACGGCATCACCGGACTCGGCCTGACGAAATATCTCAAGCCGGAGGGACCGGGATTCTTTGTATTCGGCGGCGTAGGCCTGGCCGTCATGCAGGAGTTTACCGGCGGAGAAGACGATTCGGGCTTTGGCCTCATCGGCGGGATCGGCTATGACATATCCAAGCATTGCAGCATCCAGGGGGACATCATCTACACGAACTACGCCGGGGAGTGGCAAAGCGTAGGCGTGAGAGTGACGGTCAATTTCCTGGCTTTCTGACGGCTGCTTCTCCCAGGCCCCTGCCCTTCTAAGGGATCCTGCGTATGTGTAGGGGTTCGGCTTAAGGGGCTTCATCCGAAAATGGGTCCTGATAAAATTTGTGCCCAAATTGTGCCCAAAATAGGCACCGCTTCCACCACACGGGTGAAGTCAGAGGTTCAAGTCCTCTATCGCCCGCCTATCCTCTTTCCGAAACGCCTCCTGGCCGGGTGGGACAGGGCCGCGGCCGCCTGAGCCAATCTTCTCCAGGATGCAATCGTGGGAGATGGTTCGGCCGATCATTGTTCTCCCCTTCCGCCAGGAAGGTCCATCTTCTTCAGAAGGGCCTGAAAGCGGGGTTCGGAACGAAGCGGATCGAGCATGGGCCACTGTCCCAGATAAGGCATACTCGGGTCGTGGATCTCATAGCTTTTTTCGAGCCAGGTCAGGGTGCGGCCGTTGTCCCCGGCATGGACGCATACTTGGGCGATATCGAAGGGGAGAACGAAATTTTTCTGGGCAAAGGCCTCGAGGGCGTCGGCGCCGCGCCTCATGGCCTCCCGAAACCCGCCCGACGCGAATCCTTGATCCAGGGCTTCGGCCATGTCGAAATTGTAGACGTTCCGGAAGATGAGTCTGACCAAGGCGGCGGCTTCCCTGTCCATCTTCTCTTTTTCATATTCTATCCAGAGCACTTGCGCGCTGAAGATCTCGTTCGGGTTCATTTTCTGCCCCAAACGGGCTTGGGCAATGGCTTCGTCGCTGCGGCCGGCCATGGTGAGGACGACTGCGAAAAGGCCGTGGAGCAGGGCGTTGTACGGATCGAGCTGGACGGCCCTCTCGCCCTGCTCGATCGCCTCCGG
>JBFYYH010000132.1:0-4670 GCA_041310125.1 Syntrophaceae bacterium
TCCAGGCGGAGGATCCTGCCGACCTCGCGGAGAGGAATCTCCCCGGGGATCTCCAGCGGGTATTCGAACCCCGGCGCCGGTATCCCGCGCGCTCCCCTTGCCCTTCCTCCGGGAGTCCTTCCGATCCGGAGGCTCCCTTCCCGCACCTCGACAACCCTCCGGAAGGGGAGATCCAGCGAGGCGCAGCCATGGCCGGGCCGGCAGCCCAGTTCCAGAACCGCTTCAACATGGCGGAAGGCGACGCCCCTCCCCGAGGGATCGGCCGCTTTCAGCAGGGTCCGGATGACTCGCCCCCGGAGGCTCTCGTGAAGATTCCGAAAATCCTTCAGTGGCACCAAGATCTCCGCCGCGCCGGGGCGGATTCCCCAGCGCTTCAGGATCCGCTCGGTCACCCGCTGCAGATAATCCTCCTGCAGCCGCAGGATCTCGGCGGCATGACAGAGTCCCTCGACGATCCGGGGATTGTAGCCTTTCGTCAACTCAGGGATCAGGTCGTTCCGGATCCGGTTGCGCAGGAAAAGGGGATCCCGGTTGGAGCTGTCGGTCCTGTAGGAAAGCCCCTCCCGCTCCAGGAACCCGAGAATCTCCCGCCGATCCACGCCGAACAGGGGGCGAATGATCCCGTCCTCCCGGACGGGGAGGATCCCCTTGAGTCCCCCGGGACCGCTCCCCCGGACCAGATGCATCACCACGGTTTCCGCCTGGTCGTCCCGGTGATGCCCCGTGGCGATCTTTCCCGCCCCGCACCCCTCCGCGGCCTCTTTCAGGAAGCGGTACCTCTCCTCCCGGGCGGCCTCCTCGAGGGACTTGCCCTTGCGGATGGAGTGCAGATCGATCGTCTTGCAGACACAGGCCAGGCCCATCGTTGCGCTCAGCCGGCGGACGAAAGCCTCTTCCTCCAGCGCCTCCTCTCCCCGGAGACCGTGGTTGAGGTGGGCCGCCGTCAGGCGCAGCCGGTATTCGGGGGCAAGGAGCATCAGCACCCGCAGAAGGGCCACGGAATCGGGCCCCCCCGAAATGGCCGCAAGGAGATGATCACCCGGCCGGAGCATGGCGTACCGCTCGACGGTCTTTCTGACCTTCCGGAGCAGATTCATTCCGGATGCCTCAGTCGAAGAGGGTCTTCAGCTCCGCCAGGGTTTCACAGCTCCTGTCGGGCGCAAGGGAGAGGAGTTTCTCCCTCTCGGTGAGTCCGGCGAGACACGCACAGCTCCAGGTCCCGGCCGCCTTGGCGAGGAGGATGTCGTTGACCCCGTCGCCGATGACCACCGTCCGCCGGGGGGTGACTTCCCAGCGGTCCATGACCATCTGCAGCAGGCGAGGATCCGGCTTCCGGTAAGGGGTGCCACCTTCGCCGATGATCTCCAGGAAGCGGGAGTCGATCCCGAGGCCTGCGGCGATCTTCAGGGTGTACTGCTGGTTCTTGTTCGTCAAGAGGATCTTCTTTTTGTCGCGATAATGGTCGAGGACGTCGAGAACGTCCGGATAGAGAATCGTATGATCGAGCAGGTGCTCCGAGTAATAGGCTGAAAAAATGGGCATCGCCCGCTCCAGCCATTCTCCGGCCCGCAGGCCGAGCGCCCTGCTGACGAGCATCCGCGTGCCGTCTCCGATGAACCCCTGGATCGTAGCAGACGGGAGCGCCGGCATGCGGAGTTCCTGCAGGGTATGGTTCACAGCGGCGGCCAGGTCTTCCCCCGACCTCACCAGGGTTCCATCCAGATCGAATGCCATCAAGTCCACCGATTCCATGCTGCCCAGAACCCCTCCTCTTTGGGGTGGACTATATCGAACAACGCCCCCAATTACAAGGAGAGGCTGTCAGATTTCTGTTGACTGTCCCCGATCATCCGTGGTAGGGGACGGCAACCGCTTGGATCCCGGAACGGACTGAGACGGACGGATCGGCCACATCAAGATCGGGTTGTCCTTCAGACCTTCCGCGGATATCACGGAAGGTTTTTTTTGAGGCGCCCCATGGTGAAAACAGCACACCCCGAGGATCAGGTGGCCATCATCGGTCTGGGCCGGGCCGGAACGGCGATCGGCCATCTCCTCCGCCGTGCCGGCTATCCCATCGTCGCCGTGGCCAGCCGCTCCAGGAACTCCCTGAAGGAGCGGATCGGCTACACGGGCGGCAGGGGCTTCACCTCCCGCCAGAACGCCCAAGCCGCCTCTCTGGCGACCTGCATCTTCATCACCACCCCCGACGACAGCATCGCGCCGGTCTGTCGCGAGATCGCACGAAACGGCGGCTTTAAGCCCCGGGACAAGGTGATCCACATGAGCGGGGCCGGAGGCCTCGATCTGCTGGAGGCCGCCCGGGAAGTCGGCGCGTTCACGGCCTGCATCCATCCGATCCAGTCCTTCGCCGATGTCGAAGGGGCGATCCGGAACATCCCGGCGAGCACCTTCGGCATCACGGCGGATGAGTCGCTCCGGGGCTGGTCGGCCGCCCTGGTCCGGGAGCTGGGGGGAATCCCCTTCGAGGTTTCTGAAACGATCAAGCCCCTCTATCACCTGGCGGCCTGCATGGCCTCCAATTATCTCACCACGCTGATCCACATGGTCGAGGAGACCTATCTCTCCCTCGGGCTGAGCCGGGAGGAGGCGATTCGCGCCTTCTGGCCCCTGGTCTGCGGGACCCTCAAGAACATCGAAAGCAAAGGAAGCGTGCAGGCCCTGACCGGACCGATCTCCCGGGGGGACGCCGGCACGATCGAACGGCACCTGCAGGTCCTCCGCGAACGGCTGCCGGATCATCTTCCGCTCTATCGGGAGCTGGGCCTTCGAACCGTGGAGCTTGCCGAAAAGAAGAACTCCCTTTCCCCGGAAATGGCGGAGCGCCTCCGGAACATCCTGAAAGGAGGATGAACGATGCCTGAGGAAGTCAGGAGAAGCAGGGTGACAACGGCCGTTATCCGCGAGATGAAGAAGAAGGGCGAGAAGATCGCGATGCTGACCGCGTACGATTATCCGACAGCTTTCCTGCTCGACCGGGCGGGCGTCGATGTGCTGCTGGTGGGCGACTCGCTGGGAATGGTCATCCTGGGTTACGACAGCACCCTTCCCGTCACCATGGAAGAGATGATCCATCACACCCGCGCCGTCTCTCGCGGGGTGGAGCGGGCAATGCTCATCGGCGACATGCCCTTCCTCTCCTACCAGGTTTCCTCCGAAGAGGCCGTCCGCAACGCTGGACGCTTCCTGAAGGAGACGGACGCCCAGGGGGTCAAGCTCGAGGGGGGGCGGGAGGTGGCCGAGGTCACCAGAAGGATCACCGCTGCGGGCATTCCGGTCATGTCCCATCTTGGGCTGACCCCTCAGTCGATCCAGCAGTTCGGCGGTTTTAAAGTGCAGGGGCGTGGCGACGAAGCCGCCCGACGGATCATCGAGGATGCGCGGATCCTCGAAGAGGCAGGCGCTTTCTCCCTGGTTCTCGAATGCGTTCCCGCAGAGCTGGCACGGGAAATCACGGCTGCCGCCGGCATTCCCACGATCGGCATCGGAGCGGGAGTAAACTGCGACGGTCAGGTCCTGGTGACCAACGACATGCTGGGAACCTTCGAGCGGTTCACCCCCCGTTTCGTGAAAAAGTACGCCAATCTCAGCGTGCAGATGAAGGAGGCCGTCGGGCAGTACATCGCCGAGGTCCGTTCCGGCGCCTTTCCCGGAAAAGAGCACAGCTTCTGAAGGGTTTGAAATCCACCGAGCGGAGAAACCGGATTCAGCCGGCCGCGGTTTCCAGTTTCCCCGCGATATGGCGGACCGTCTGCCGGTAGACCCCGGCATAGATCTCCGGGGGGAGGAAATAGTCCGGCTGCCGTCTGTATACCTCCGCCACCAGACGCTTTACGGTTTCCTCGATGGAGCCCGTACGCCGGTAGATCTCCTCGATCCGGGAACGTTTTTCCCTGGCCGCCTCGATGCTCTTGCGCAGGTAGCCTTCCGCCTCGCCTCCCGTCACGTACCCGTAATGATCGGCGCAGAGGATGCCGACCGGGAGACGGCTCAATTTCTCCAGACTCCTTTGGTACTCCGTGAAGTTGGAATTCCCGGCGGGAACAATCATCTCCGCGAAAGGGATGCCGCCCCCGTCCGAGGGGAAGAGTGCGCACAGCTCGGGAACATAGGCGGAAATGGAACAGGAGGAGTGGCCTGGGGTTTCCAGGATCCGCACCCCCATTCCCCCCAGATCGATCTCGTCTCCCTCGGAAACCGTGCGGCCCGTCACATCCTCACGCCATTCCAGATCCCATTCCGCCAGGCCATCCGCCACGCCCATTCTTTCCGCCACAAGACGGCTGAAGGCGTTGATCGTCTCGATCCCCCTGGGCATCCGGAGGATTTCCCACCCCCTGGCGGAGGCAAACACCTCGCTGGCCGGGTTGCGGCGCTTCAGGAGGGGAACCAGTCCGATGTGGTCGAAGTGGGCGTGGAGGATGAGGATCCCGATGATCCTCTTCTCGTCGATCCCGAATGCGTTCAGTTGATCGAGAACCGTCGGGGCGATGTAGCTCATGCCTCCGCTGACGATCAGCGACCCCCGCTCGCCCTCGAGAAGATAGATGCCCGATTCCTCCCGCCCGAGGTACCAGAGACGGTCGCAGACTTTTCCCCCACGGCGGTTTCTCATCGCTCCCCCGGTTCATTTTCCATAGACTACGATG
>JBFYYH010000133.1:0-12352 GCA_041310125.1 Syntrophaceae bacterium
ACGGAAGAAGCGCCCCGGCCACGGGGCGCTTCTTTTTTCACCCCACCCGCGGGCAGGCAATAGATCCCCATCGAACAGGCGTCCTTGCGCTCCCATCGGAATGTCCACCGCAACAGCGGAAGCGGCCGTCTTGACAATATCGGGAAAACCCTTTAGCCTGTTCCCGTTCCTCGGAAAGGGGTCTTTATGGGGTTTCGCTGCGGGATCATCGGGCTGCCCAACGTCGGCAAGTCGACCATCTTCAATGCCCTTACCGCGGCCGGCGCTGAGGCGGCCAACTACCCCTTCTGCACGATCGATCCCAATACGGGACGCGTCCCGGTTCCGGACGAACGGCTCCGCCGTATCGCCCTGGCGCTCAACCCGCCGAAGGTGACGCCCACCAGCATGGAATTTCTCGACATCGCCGGCCTCGTCCGCGGCGCCAGCCGCGGCGAAGGCCTGGGAAACCGCTTCCTCGGGCATATCCGCGAAGTCGACGCCCTGATCCACATCGTCCGTTGTTTCGGGGATCCGGACATCGTCCATGTGGAGGGAAACGTCGATCCGGTCCGCGACATGGACGTGGTCAATACGGAACTTCTCCTGGCCGATCTGGAGACAGTCGAAAAGCGGATCACCGCCTGCGAAAAAGCGTCCAGAACCGGAAGCCGGGAGGCGCGCCGTTCATTGCACCACCTTCTTCCTCTGAGGGATGCGCTCGGGCGGGGGATCCCGGCGAGGAACGTCCCGGCCGCGGACCCTCACTCCGAAGAACCCCTCCCGGAAGAGCTCCACCTGCTGACGGCCAAGAAGGTCCTCTACGTGGCCAATATCGATGAATCCTCCCCCGCCGACCACAGCAACATCCTGACGGAAATGGAAGAAATCGCCCGGCGGGAAGGAGCCGGAACCGTCGTGATCTGCGGGCGGCTGGAGGCGGAGATGGCCGAATTGCCCGAAGAGGAACGCGGGCAGTTTCTCGATGTTCTCGGCCTTCAGGAATCAGGCCTGCAGAGGCTCATCCGGGCGGGGTACGCCCTCCTCGATCTGATCACTTTCTACACGACCGTCGGAACCGAACTGCGCGCCTGGACGGTTCCCTCAGGAACACCGGCGCCGGTGGCGTCTGGTCGGATCCACAGCGACATGGAACGGGGATTCATCCGCGCGGAGATCCTCCATTACGAGGATTTCATCCGCACAGGGAGTGTAACGCAGGCGAGGGAAAAGGGACTTCTTCACATCGAAGGCAGGGATTACTCGATCCGGGACGGGGACATCGTTCACTTCCGCTTCAATGTCTAAAGAACTTGAAAAAAAGCCGCAACAGCATTGAATTTGGAACGGCTCCCGAAAAAACCGGGTCACAGAACCGCGGGCCCCGGCGCAAAGGGTCCTGCCCGCAGGGCCGACCCTATCGAAAACAAAAAAATGGTGGATGGAAAAGGAGGGAACCTAAAAACCATCCACCATTTAAAACTGAAAGGAGGTCTATTGCCACGCCGCCTTTCAGATCGTCTTCAGAGGGGGGTCGGTGGGCGGAAAGGAGGGGGACAAAAACCGCCCACCGACTTTGAAACAACCGACCCCGTGTTCATTCTTCTTCACTCCGAAAGGAAAAAGGTCATGCTTTTGTCTTGCCCGGAATCCTCTTTCTTGTCCGCTTCCGCTTCCTCCTCCGGAGTGACCATTGTTCCCTTTTCGCCTTGCCGGGCAACGAAAAAATCATACTCCTGAATCGGGCATTCGCCTCCGTCCTTTTTCCTTCCCTTTCCGCTCCGGGGCTTTTTTCTTAATGCTCCTTTCATCGGGAGTTGCCCATTTTTCTTGTCCATGCAGCTTATTGAAGGGCTCGCTCAGACCTCGAACCTCTATTCCTACAGGCTTTGCAATCGGGGTGCCAACAGGAACGATTTGTTTCCCGCCGCCCTCCTTTTCCTTCCGATCGCCAGGCGCCGGAGATCTTCCTGCAATATCGGACATCTCTGCTGATCGCCGCGGAGTGGAAACGAACTCGGCGAAAAGCGTTGGCCTGTCGAATTAAAGGGGCTGGGGTCTGTTCGCGGGCGACAAAAAGTGCTCTTTCCGCACGAAAGACCGGCGGGGAGCGCTCCAAATTCAGAGAATCCGGGAAGCCGCAAGGAGCGTGCATCTCATGCACGGAACGTGCAGAACGAGCACGGGCTTCAGCTATATATTTATCGGATATGATTATTGATTTTTTTCTGTTCCCGGATCAGCTTGTATCGGGAAATCCCGAGGCGCCGCGCCGCCTCAGTCTTGTTTCCCCGGCTGACCTCCAGGGCATTCTCGATGATCTGTCTCTTGATGTCGTTGGCGATCTTCTCCGTGACCCGGGTGTAGTCGATCCCCTCCGGGGAGAGCTGGGGGAGAAAACTGTCGATCTGGATTCTCAGCCTCTCCTGATGGGTCGTTGTTTTCATCTCCACGGGCAGGCGATCCGGCGTGATCATCGCCGAGTCATGATGGAGGATAATGATCCTTTCGACGATGTTTTTGAGCTCGCGGACATTTCCCGGCCAGGGATAGGCCATCAGGATCCGCTCCGCCTCCGGTGTGAATCCTTTTACTTTTTTCCTGAATTTCCGGTTGAACTCCTCGACGTAGTAATAGGCAAGCAGCAGCAGGTCATCGGTCCGCTCGCGGAGCGGCGGGATGACGATCGGCACCACGCTGATCCTGTAGAAGAGATCCTCCCGGAAAAGGCCCTCCGCAACCATGCGGCCAAGATCCTTGTTCGTGGAGAAGATGAACCGGACATCGATCGGGATGTTGTCGTTGCCGCCGAGGCGGCGGATGTGGCCATCCTCCAGGGTGCGCAGGAATTTGGCCTGGAGGTGGATGCTCATGTCGCCGATTTCGTCCAGGAGCATCGTTCCCCCGCTGGCATGTTCGAGAAGTCCGATCTTTCTCCTGCGCGCATCGGTGAAAGCCCCCGCCTCATAACCGAAAAGCTCGCTCTCCAGAAGGGTCCCGGGAATGGCCGCACAGTTGATGTCCACGAAAGGCTTTGCATTCCGGTGGCTCTGGCGGTGGATCGCCCGCGCGATCAGTTCCTTGCCCGTGCCGCTCTCCCCCTGGATCAGGATGTTCGTGTTGTGTTCAGCCACCTCCCGGATCACATGGAAGAGACTGTGCATTTTCTTCGACTTTCCCAGGATGTTGTGGAACCCCAGTAGAATGTCCTCCCGCTCCTTGAGCTTCTCCACCTCCGTCTTGAGCGATTTGGCCTCCAGGGAGAGGACGGAGTGCATGATCGCGTTGTCGTAGGAGGTGGCCGCGTTCTTGATCAGGATGTCGAGGGCGTTGATCTGGTCCTGGGAAAACCCCCCTGTTTTCCTGGCCAGGTGGAGGGCGCCCCTGAACTTGTCCTTGACCTTGAGGGGTAGGGCGATCTCCGAGGGGTATCCTGGAAATACGGGCTGTCCGGGGGCCGCCGCCGAGCACGGACGGGTCACGACGGCATTCGTTTCCATCGCCTCCCGGATGATCGTCGGACCGATCCTCTCCTCGCAGGCGCGCCGGTCGTCGAGGGAAACCTCGCCGCCTTCGTTGACGAGGCAGCGGTTCTTTTCGATGTCCAGGAAGTAGACGAGGATCTTCTCCGCCCGGGCGATCCTCAGGGCGCTCCGAACGAGGATCTCCAGGATATGGTTGTCCAGGACATGGCTCGCGTTCATCTCGGAGACGGCCTCCTGAAGGATCATCAACTGCCGGATCTTCAGGGCGTTGGCCTCGAAAAGCCGCATGTTGTGGATGATGATGCTCAGGGTGTTGGCATAGGTGACGAAGAGGCCGATCTCCTCGGGGAAAAACCTCGTCTCCTCCTTGAACCAGGCGGCGATGATCCCGATCACCTCTTCCCCGATCTTCAGTGGGGCGCAGAAATAGGATCCCCGGTCATAGATCTTCGTCAGCATGCGGTCCGTTTCGGTGATCCGGGGATCGGTCGCGGTGACCTCCACGGCGATCGGCTGGCCGGTCTTCGCCACCTTGGTGACGATGCAGTCGTGTTCATGGATGTTGATCGCCACGGAGAAGACCTGCCGCGTCTCTTCGGGGCTGTAGTTCTTGACGACCTTCGCTTCGAGGTTCTGCTTCGAGGCGTCGAAGAGGCGGATGATTCCCCGGTCGAAGCCGATGCTGTCCACCACCTCGTCGAGGATCTTCACCAGCATCTCGTCCAGATTGGAAGGGGCGGTCAGGAAGGCGCTGAGGCGGAAGATGCTCTGCAGCAGCTTGTCCTTGTCCAGCAGCAGGATGGAGGAGGTCCGGGAAGGGGTTTCCGTGATTTGCGGCGCATGGCCCATAAAATCCATCCTTTCAACGATCCCTTTCCGCCCTCTTCGGAAAGGAAGATCCTTCTCGTTCGGTTCCAGCGAATCCGTTATCTTTTGACGAACCCGCAAAAAGTCGCAGAAGCCTTGAATTCGCTCCGCTGATTCTTCGAATGGGGGACGGCTTCGTAAAAAGGCCGCAGGCAAGGCGCGCGAAACCCGAGGAACGAGGCGTACTTTACCGTACGCTGCAATGACGAGGGGTGAGCGCAACTTGAGCATCCGGACTTTTTTACGAAGCCGTCATCTTTTGTCATAGGCGAAGAACTGCATGGTAAAGACCGCCCTTCCCTGGGTGGCCGAGCGGAGGTCCGTTGAATAACCGAACATCGCCTTCAGGGGGACCCGGGCCCGGATCTCGCTGACCGACCCCTTGGGCGCAATGGCTTGGACCTCTCCCCGGCGGGCATTGATGTCGCCGATCACCTCCCCCATGAATTCGCTGGGGGTCATGATGTCCACCATCATGATCGGTTCCAGAAGGACCGGATCGGCTCTCAGGCAGCCGTCGCGGAAGGCCGCGGAAGCCGCGATCCTGCAGCCAAGCTCCGTCGTTTCTCCCTCCCGGAGAATCGCCTCCTGGATGACGATCCGCACATCGATCACCGGATAACCCGCCAGGACGCCACTCCAGACCGCTTCGCGAACACCGTCTTCGATCGCGGCGAGGAATTCCTCGGGAACCGCGGTTTCCTCCTGAAGCCGGCGGTGAATCTCGATCCCGCTCCCCCGCTCCCGCGGTTCCAGCAGAAGCTTCACCTGGCCGAAGTGCTTCTTTTCGCCGAGTTCCCTGTCAAAGAGGCCCTCCGCCTCCACGCGCGCCTGGATCGTCTCCCGGTGGACAACCCGGGGTTTTCCGACATTGACCCTGGCGTTGAATTCCCGCATCAGCCGGTCGACGATGATCTCGAGGTGGAGCTCCCCCATTCCGGAGAGGATCGTCTGGGCGGTCTCCTCATCGTACTTCACCCGGAGCGTCGGATCCTCTTCGAGGAGCTTTCCCAGGGCAACCGTGAGCTTTTCCTGGTCGGCCGGGGTCTTGGCCTCGATCGCCAGACTGATGACCGGCTCATAGAATTCGATCGGCTCCAGGAGGATGGGATGCTTCTCGTCGCAGATCGTATCCCCCGTCGTGATCTCCTTGAGCCCCATGACCGCGATGATGTCCCCGGCGCCCGCCTGCTCGACCCGTTCCCGCTTGTTTGCATGCATTTTCAGAAGCCGCGCGATCTTCTCCCGCTTCCCCCGGCTTGCGTTGTAGAGCTCCTCGCCCGCGTGCATGCGCCCCGAATAGATCCGCAGATAGGTCAGTTTTCTTCCCTCGTCCTGCATGATCTTGAAGGCGAGCGCGGCCAACGGCGCCTTGTCGGTGCTCTCCCTGACCTCCTCCTCTTTCGTGACGGGGTTGAGGCCGCGGACGGGCGGGATGTCTTCCGGCGAGGGAAGAAAAGAGACCACCGCGTCGAGGACGGGCTGGATCCCCTTGTTCCGCAGAGCCGTGCCGCACATGACGGGCACCACCTTCAGCGAGATCGTCGCTTTCCGGATCGCCGCGAGAAGCTCCGCCTCGGGGATCTCCGCCCCGTCCAGATACTTCTCGGCGATGCCGTCATCAACGTCGGCCATCAGGGAGATCATCTTCTCCCTCGCCTCCGCCGCCCCCGGCCGGATCTCCGCAGGGATATCCGCGTATTCGTAGGAGACGCCGCGGGTCGCATCCTCCCAGGTGACCAGCTTCATCCGGACGAGATCCACGACCCCGCGGAAGGACTCCTCCTCCCCGAAGGGGATCTGAATCGGCAGGGGGGAGGAATTGAACCGCTTCTTCATCATCCGGACCGTTCCGGCGTAGTCCGCCCCGACCCGGTCCATCTTGTTGATGAAGGCGATCTTGGGAACGCCGTACTTGTCGGCCTGATGCCAGACGGTCTCCGACTGCGGCTCCACGCCGCCCACCGCGCAGAATACGACGACCGCCCCGTCCAGCACCCGGAGACTCCGCTCCACCTCGATCGTGAAATCGACGTGCCCCGGCGTGTCGATGATGTGGATCTCGTGGTTTTCCCAGGTGCAGGTCGTCACTGCGGAGGTGATCGTGATCCCCCGTTCCTGCTCCTGCGGCATCCAGTCCATCACGGCTTCGCCGTCATGGACCTCCCCCATCTTGTAGGATTTCCCCGTGTAGAAGAGAATCCTCTCCGACACCGTCGTTTTTCCGGCGTCGATGTGGGCGACGATCCCGATATTCCGGATGCGGGCGAGCTTCGATTTGGGGGCCATGGCTTTTCAAGGCGGGCGATTGCCCGCTATCCCTCCTTGGAAGCCGGCGCCGGCGCGACCAGCTCGCGGTTTACGAAAAAGGGATTCCTCAGACCGATGTGCCCCTTGAGCGACTCTCTCTCCTTTCCCGCGATGAGGATCTTCACCTTCTGGATCGTCGGCAGGTTGGCGGTCAGGCTGTTGGTCAGGGAATAGACGGTGGCCATCTCCGCAGCGCTCCCGCCGGGGTGGTTCGCGACGAGGGACTCCCCGAAACTGACCACGAGGGTATCCCCGCCCTCGATCCGGACACTCTGCAATTCCGTCTTTTCCGGAAAGGTGTTGACTAGTCCCGTTTTCGAACCGGCCAGAAGGGCGCGGACCATTTCCCTCGCTTGCTCTTCCGGCCCCTTCTCCTTCGGGATGAATCGCTTCTCGGGAACGAGGAACCGTTCGTTGGCGTCGGAGAAGTAAAGAACCACCTCCTGCTTTTCCCGCTTCTGGTGGACCGCCGCCTGTTTCCCCGTGGCAGGCGGATAGATGTAGTCGAACAGGACGATGAAGAAGATGGCCAGAAAGATCACCGCAGCCACGATGATTCCGGACAGCAGCAGGAACCGCCCCTTTTTTTTCGTCCTCTTGTGCCGGACCTCTTCGGTCCTTCTTGCCCTCTTGGTGGCCATGTACCGTCCTTGACGCTTTCGTTCAAAAAGTCCGAATCTCTCGCTCCGCTTTTATCCGCCCCGTTTCCGGGCCCGCGCAATGTAGGGTATTTTCACGGCGGTGTCAAGAATTCTGCCGCCCGGATTCTAGAAAGGATGGGGAATCACAGCGGGAAACCTGTACCGATCCCGCCTCAGGGGGCCAGGAGCTTGAGCTGTTCCTTCGCCTTCAAGGCGAACCCCGCTTCCGGGGCAAGCCGAAGGGCCGTCTGAAACGCCACTTTGGCCTTGTCCGGCTGATTCAGTTCCCGGTAGCACACACCAAGCCAGTAATGGGGTTCGGCCAGAGTGGGGGCGATTTCGAGCGATTTTCGGAGGTGAAGCACGGCCTCTGTCGGATTCGCTTTGGCCAGCCAGACTTTCCCCATGTACATCTCGATCAGGGGCATCAGGACGGTGTTCGGTTCCCGGGCCACGGCCTCCCGGTAGCTCCTCAGGGCCGCGTCGTGCTCCCCCTTTTCATGATAGGCCATCCCCCTGTTGTAGAGGGCCGTCGCCGGGGCGCCGTAGAGGATGTTGGCCAGGGCCTTGTCGAAGGAGGCGATCGCCTCGTCGTAACGCCCTTTTTCCAGATGGATCATCCCCAGATAGTTGTGCGACTCGGAATCGTCCGGTTTCAAGGCAATCGCCCGCCGGAATTCCGCGACGGCCTTCTCCTCGAGACCTTTGCTCTTGCTGTGATAATAGGCGATTCCGAGGAGGTAATGCACCCTCGCGTCATCCGGGGTCAGCTTTTCCGCCTCCAGCAGTTCCCTGAGCGCCGCCGGGTACTGCCCCGAGGCGAGGTAGGCGGTGCCGATGTCGAGGTGGGAGCGGGCCTGTTCCCGGAGCCGGACGGTGTTGGCGCAGCCCGCCAAAACGACCGGCAGGAGCAGCATCAGCAGGAAAACCCTGCCCAGGCGATTTCTATCGATTCTCATCCGTCGAAGACCCATGATTTCCATTGACCCACCAGTCACTCTTGTCCTTGAACCACCAGTTGGAGGAATCCGTATCGAGGATGCTCGCGGCCAGTTTCCGGGCATTTTCCGTGTCCAGACGGCGTTCGGCGAAGCGGATCCATTCCCGGCTGTACTTGTTTCCCAGATCCCCGCACTCCTTGAGCTGGAGGATCAGCGACAGCTGATCGGCGTCGTGGGCGATCCGGGATTCCCGGGTCTGTCTCCGGTTGAATTCATCGATGCATTCCTCGATTTCCCTGCCGAAGGAGAGCGGTTCCGCAAGTTCGCGGACGGCCTTCTTCTCGTCCACCGTCACATACTTCTTGTTCACGTAATTCATGTCGCCCGTGCGGGCTTCGGGCAGGTCGTGCAGGAGGCAGAGCCTAAGGACCTTGAGCTCGTCGGCCTCGGGTTCCATTTTGCAGAGCACATAGCCGATGAAAAGCGTCCTCAGCACATGCTCCGCCACCGATTCACAACCGGAACCCAGAAACTGGAAACCGCTCCGGGGCGTTTTTTTCAGCATTCCGACTTCGAAAAGAAAATCCGCGATCTCCCTCATCTCTTCCAATACCGACCTTGTCCGAATTCGCCGGCGCAGGAACGCCGGCAAAAAAAGATGCCGCCCCTTCAGTCCCGTTTCAGGATCCGGATCCGGTTCGCCATCATCTCGGAGATTCTTTTCACCTGAAGCTGGAGTGCGGCGATCCCCTCCGGTTTCAGCGACGCCACCCGGTCCAGTTGTTCCTTCCAGTATCCGAGAAGCTCGATCTCATTCTCCCGGACCTTCTTCTCCAGGCGGGTCTGAATCTCCTTCATCAGAACCGCCTGTGCATCCCTTTCCGCCATGCCCCTGCCCCGCGTCTTTTGATTTCCGTTTTTCCGGGCCTATATATATCATGGAAGAATGATCTTGCAACCTTGAAATTGCCGCATTCTCGGGGAAAAGACCAACCCGTTCGCCCCTGGACTTATGGATCTCTTTGACGTATAAACACAGCGGGTTCGCAGGCTTCAGAACACGCGAAGGCGCCAGTCGTACGACAGCGAAGAAAATTTCGAAGGAGGAGATGGATATGTCGCTGGATTTCGAATTCACCCCGGAACAGCAAATGATCGAAGAGGTCGTCTGGCGCTGGGCCTCGACCTGGCTCGAACCCCAGATGGAGGAGCTCTACGAGCAGGACCGGATGCCCCCGGAACTGTTCCGGGAACTGGGCAAGATCGGCGTCAACGGGATCGCCTTCGAGGAGGCATACGGAGGAGCCGGGCTGGGTTACGTGGAAACCCTTCTCGTCTATGAGACCCTCGCCCGGGTGAGCAACGCCCTGGCCATGACCGTCGGCGCCAGCCAGACCCTCTGTTTCGACAACTTCCGCCGGAACGCTACGGAAGCGCAGAAAATGGAGATTCTTCCCCGGGCCTGCAGCGGAGATCTGATCGGCTGCCTGGGAATCACCGAACCCAACGCCGGTTCCGATGCGATGGGGATGACGACCCGCGCCGTGAAGCTGGGCGACCGTTATGTGATCAACGGGAGCAAGACCTTCATCACCAACGGCACGGTCGCCGACGCCATGCTCTTCTACGCCAAGACCGACCGCGCCCGCGGGGCGCACGGGATCTCCGCCTTCTTTTTCCTCACCGACGGGGTCAGGGGTTTCCACAAGGAAAAGATCCGGAAATGGGGAATGCGCAGCTCCCCCACGGCCCTGATCACCTTCGAGGAGATGGAGCTTCCCGAGGAGAGCCTCATCGGCGGCCTGAACCGGGGCGGGGCGATCCTGACCAACGGCCTCTGCACGGAGCGGATCACCCTGAGCGGCTGCTGCCTCGGCTCGCAGCGGGCCTGCCTCGATCTGAGTCTCCGCTACGCCCGGGAGAGGGTCCAGTTCGGAAGGCCGATCGGTTCCTTCCAGTTCATCCAGGGGAAGCTGGCCGACATGTACACGGGCTACATGGCCTCCAAGTGGATGGCCTACAGCGCCGCCGCATACTGCGATTCGCTCGCGAACAAGGTGGGCGGGAAAGGGACCGACCTCGACCGCAAGGCCGCCGGTGCGCTCCTTTTCTGCGGCGAGATGGGGACCCGGATCGCCTCCGACGCGATTCAGATCCACGGCGGCTACGGCTACTGTCAGGAATACGCGGTCTCCCGGCACTATCTCGATCAGAAACTCTGGGATATCGGCGCGGGCACGGCGGAGGTCCGCCGGATGATCATCGCCCGGGAGCTTCTCCGCGACAACTTCCAGAGCGCGCGTTGAGATTGACGAGAAGAACGAACGTTCTCTCTTCGAAATCTTTGAAAATCGCGATCCCTCTGCGCGCTGGACATTTTTCGCGCTTCCAGGATCCGATTTTCAAGTTACGCAAGCCCTCTCGTTGACTTTTTCCGCGGCATCGGCTATGGTCATTTCTTAGGGTTGCGGATCTTCTTGACTTTTCCCTTATCCGGGGAACGATGACGCGAGCGGAGGAGATGGAGATGAAAAAGATTTCTCTGCAGAGACCCAACCGCCTCCACCGGGGGAACGGCCTCCCTGAATCGCCGCGAAACGGACCGCGCTCCGAGAATCCGCCCGCCCGGCGGTTCCCGATCGCGGTGATCGCTCTCGCTCTCCTCTTTCTGCCACTCTCTTTGCCCTCGCCGCTCTCGGCCCGCGAGGACAGCGCCAGCCTCCGCCTGAAGATGACGGCGGGCGCCCCCAAGACCCGCGTCCACATCGTGAAAAAAGGGGAGTGGATCACCGAAATTCTCCGGCAGCAGTACGGGAACGAACTGGTCCCCTACGCCATGATCCGCAAGCTCAACCCGCGAATCCGGAACCTCAACCGGGTCTACCCCGGCCAGAGGCTCATTCTCCCGGTCCGGGGACAGGCCGCTTCTTCCCTGCCGGAAAAGGAAATCGGCGCAGAAACGGTTTCTCCGACGGCGACCTACCGGGTCCGGCAAGGGGACTCCATCAGCGGGATTCTTCTCGGCGAACTGGACATCCCCGCGGAGGATGCCCTCCCGACCTACCGGCTCATCCGGAAGCTGAATCCGGGAATCGAGAACATGGCGCAGCTCCAGGCCGGCCAAATGCTGAAGCTGCCTCCGGGGCTGTCCCGACCGTCCCCGGCGGCGGCCGACCCCCTGCGAACCGCGGCGCGAACCGAGGAAAAGGACGCGGAAAAGATGATTCCTGCGATCAGCGCCTCCTCCCTGGAAATCCCCCTGGGGATCATCCCGGCGGTGATCGGAAGGATGAACGGATCCGTGACCGTCAAGGGGAATTACTTCATTCCGCTCGCTGAGAACAGCCAGATCACGATCGACTGCTCCCTGATCCCCGTGGTCGAACTGGACGACGGAACGACGGTCCTCCTCGACTTCGGAAACCGCCTTTCGGAACCCCTCAAGGGCCTGATCCGGGCATCCTGGGCCAATTACGTTTTTCTCGGCGCCGAGGAACTCCGCGAAGACCTCCCCGCCCTGCAGCGGATCGTCAACCAATCCAGGAAATACCGGATGGCGCACTCCGAAACCCCCCTGGCCCTCTTTCCGAAACCGGAGGTTCAGGTCTTTCCCGACTGGACCATCAGCGGGCCGGGATCCGGGGCCAGCGCGCCTTACCGCCAGGGGATCTTTCTCCTCGGGGAGGGGGAATCCCCTTTCCGGCCGGAGATTCGGGCTTTTCTGGAGAAGAGCGGTTTTGTCGTGACGGAGATCGCGAAAGACAAGGCGCTCGCTCCCCCCTCCTCCCCGCCGCCAACGGAGACGGTCACCGATCTGAGCCGTTTCACGGGGATCGCCTTCGCGGAGGAACTCCTCGCCCTCTTCGGAATGAAGGCGGTCCGCGGCGTTGAAATGGCCATCTTCGAGCAGGCGCGCGACGGTTTCAGCCTCTCCATAAAGGCCGATCTGCTCGTCCGCAGAGGCGAAAAACAGTCCGCTTTCCTTACGAAAAAACTGCCGGAATCGTTTGTCCGCATCCTGAACGACGCGGGCACGGAAGTGATTTTCGTCGGGGAAAAGGTCCGGGACCGCTCTCTCATCGAAGGCGCGCTCCGCGGACTCGGGCTTCCCTTTTCCTTCGGTTATTTC
>JBFYYH010000134.1:0-2660 GCA_041310125.1 Syntrophaceae bacterium
ATTTCCCTGTAGAGGTACGCCAGGATCTGGCGGACCTTGCCTTCTTCCCTCACCCAGAGAGGTTTCCGGTTCTCCTGAAGGAATTTCACGAAGGCGGGCTCGGTTGCCGGGATGATGGTTGCGATCAGAAGATCCTTCTTTCTCTCCGCGAGGAAACTGGCGATTTCATCTGCTGTATTGATGGCGCGTATTTTGATCTCTTCCTGGGATTTCTGGTCCAGAACGGTGACCGCCTTTTCCCTTACTGTAACCCCTAATTTGAAAATGCCGTTGGCAATCAGGATGGCCATCAGTGACAAGGGGATTACGATAAGCAGGAAGAATACCCTCGCTACGGTGAACAGCTGCTTACCCTTTTTTGTCTCTGCCATGCCCCTTTCCCCCTAATCCATGTTGAATTGGATGTGCGTACGAAGAATCAGCCGACCAGAAAATACTTCATAAAGGGGTTGGCATACAGAAGTACCAGCGACACGACCAGGGCGTAGATGGCGATCGATTCCGCCATGGCCATTCCCACCAGCATGGTCATCATGATCTTTCCCTGAACACCGGGATTCCTGCCGACGGCCGAACAGGCGCCGCTTGCCGCCGTTCCGATCCCCAGGCCGGCGCCGACCGCTCCGACGCCGATGGCGAAGCCTGCGGCAATCATCGCGCCGACCGCGAAAAGAACCTTCGTGTAGGATTCACCCCCCGCGGGAAGGGCTTCCGCCGCAAGCGCAAAAGGTGAGTTGAGCAGGAGGACCGCAGAAGAGATGACCAGAGTGAACAATCCTTTTTCGATTTTCTGTAACATCGTCTTTCCCCTTTCCTGATGAATGAGATTTTTGCCTTTCTCCATAACACGAACTCCCGTGCGGAAAAAGGTTTTTCATCGACCCGGATGATTTGCAACCCATGTGCCATCTCGATTGCGAGGATGTGAATTTCATAACCTTTGAGATTGAAAGGGATAATCATCATCCTTTCCGGATGGGGTTGCCTTTTTCCCGGGGATCGGTTGAACATTCCTTTCAAAAAGCCAGGCCGGTTGAACGAAAAGTGGAAGAACCGCGAAGAGGGCGGGAATCTCACCCCCGGGGAATTCGCCCGCCATGCCGCGACTGAAATTTTGGTTGATAATTCCCTGAGAGACCGTTAGGATGCACAAAATCGTTCATCCGAAAGGAGAACCTCCCGTCCGTCGGCGGGTTTGCCCATCCGGGGTGCGGACGGCCGGAGAGGGTTGTTTTCCGCAGACTTCAGACGAAAGGTTTTGCGATGCAAGAGCTGCTCACGGCCGTGACCTACCTTGTGGTGTGGCTCATCTGCTGGCGCGTGGTCGGGATCGAAAGCGGTCTGACCAAGCTGATCATTTCCCTGGGGGCCGCGATATTCGTGTTCGTGCTCCTTGCCTATCGAGACCATCAGCAAAAAAAGAGGGGCGACAGATAACCGGATTCCGATTCTTCGGGATTTCGGAACCCTGTCCGATCGGGAAGAACGGATGGATAAAAGCGACATTCGGGAGAGGAAGGAATGGAGACGGGTTAATCTTTCCGTCGGATTGGCCGCGGTGGTCGTGATCGTCCTGATTCTCCTCCTGGCCTTGACCATCCGCCACGCCAGGGAAAAAGAGATGGTCGGACAGTTTGGCCTGCAGCAGGTGGCGATTGCCAGGGGAGCCGCCGCGGGCCTGGAAAGCCGGATCGCCTGGACGGAAAGACGGCTGCGGAGGTTTGCGGCAGAGCCGGAAGAACGGCTGGGGGATGCAAAGAGGATCCAGGCCGTTCTGGAGGGGATGGAGGGGATGATCTCCTTCCTGGCGGCGACCGATGAGAGAGGAGCCATCCTCGGGCGTTACCCTTCCTCCGTCACCGGGAGACAGGAAGGCCTCATCGCAGCGAAACCGCTCTTCCGTCTGGTTCGGAGAACGGGAAAACCGGCGGTCGGAGTCATCGATCTTCCGGACGGTGCGGGAGGGGACGGCCCGGTTCCGGCGATCTGCTTACCCAGATTAAGCCCGGACGGGGGATTCGCGGGGGTGGCGCTGGCGGCGTTTTCCCGGGCGGTGTTCCAGGATGACACCCTCGCGGGGGGAGATACCCGCCTCTGGCTTCTCGACAGACAGGGTGCGGTTCTCTTCCACCCCCGACGCGCCCTGATCGGAAGGGATTTCGGAACCCTGATGCCGGACAGGGCCGAACACATTTCCCTGCGCGGAGCCCTTCTGGCGGGTGGCGAAGGACACGGCGAATACCGGATTTTCGGCGATGATGGCCGTCCGGAAAAGGTCATCGTCTCGCATGTGCCGCTGCGCCTGCCCTCCGAATTCGGTTCCTTCGCGTTCGTCACCCCGTACGACCGGGCCGCCGCCCCGGTCCGGAAAACCTTTCTCAACATCATGGTGGCGGCTGCCGGTCTCATCCTGGTGGTGATCCTGGCCGCCGTCGCGATCGTCTATGCCGGACGCAGAAGGCTCTACAGCCTCGAGGTGAAGAAAAGGCTCCGCGAACGGGAGGAGTGGCAGGAAAAGCTGATCCGGGAGAAGAAGACCATCGAGGGGATCATCGAGGGGTCTCCCATCCCGACCTTCGTCTTGAACCGGAATCACAAGATCATCCTCTGGAACAGATCCTGCACGGAGCTGACGGGATTTGCCGCCGCAGAGATGATCG
>JBFYYH010000135.1:0-4404 GCA_041310125.1 Syntrophaceae bacterium
TTGCGGTCGGCGTCGCCGGGGAGGCGACCATCGGGGCGACCCACACCTACGGGATGATGAAGAACACCTGCCTCGGCGTGACCGAAAACAACCCTTTCCGGGACTTCCTGACGGAGGCCTCCACGGCCGTGGGGCTCGACTTCATCGTCAATGTAATCCAGACGGGGGACAAGGGGCTGGTCCGCGTGGTCGCGGGCGATCCCGTCGCGGCCTTCCGGGAGGGGGTCCGGACCGCCCGGGCAATGGTCGAGGTGGAGATCGACCGGCCGGGCGACATCGTCGTCGCCGGCGTCGCCTATCCCAAAAACCGCGACCTCTACCAGGCGTCCCGAGCCGCCAATACGCTGCTGTTCGGCCCGCGGCCCGTGGTGACAAAGGGAGGAGCGATCCTCATCCCCGCCTCCTGCGAGGACGGCTTCGGCCATCCGGGTTACGTAGACTGGATGAAGCGGTGCGACAGCCCGGGCGCGGTCATCCAGTACGCCTGCGACTTCGGGTTCGCCCCGGGCGACCAGAAGGCGCTGATCCTGGGCTGGATCCTGGAACATGCCCGGATCGTCGTGACCGACTGCCGGATCGCCCCGGAGGAGCTCCGGGCGATCCCCCTCGAAACGGCGCCGACGCTCCAGGAGGCGCTGGATGAGGAACTCCGGCGCCGCACGGACGCCCGGGTGATCGTTGTCCCGGATGCGCTCCTGGCGCTGCCGATCGTCCGCGGAGAAGGGGGGAGAAAGGACCCGTGAAAAAATCCGAGCGCATTGCAGCGATGTTCATCACAGCGGGGGGCGTCTGGATCATGTTCTACGCCTGGCACACCCTGAAGCTCGGATCCATCCAGGTGCCCGACGCCGGGTTGATGCCCTTTCTGGCCGGGGCGGGGCTCAGCATCCTGGGAATCGCCTGGGCCTGGATCTCTCGGGGAAAGGACGAACGGCCTCGCCGCTTTTTCGAGCCGGGGATCTGGTCCCGCCCGGTCTTTTCCGTGGCCCTGATGGTGATCTATGCCCTGGCGTTCGAGAATATCGGCTACATCACCTCGACGCTCGCCTTCATGGTCGCCTGGCAGAAGCTCATCGAGAAGGAAAGGTGGGGCAAGACCATCGCCATTTCCATCCTGGCCGCGGCGGCGATGTACGCGCTGTTCGTCTACTTTCTGAAGGTACCGATCCCCCCGGAGCTGTTTTTGCGATAAAGGAGACCCCTCGTGGAGATCTTCAGCGGCCTGCTCAACGGTTTCTCGATTGCCCTGACCGGAACGAACATCCTGTTCGCCTTCATCGGCGCGCTGATCGGCACGGCGGTCGGCGTCCTTCCCGGCCTGGGCCCTGCGGCCACGATCGCGCTGCTCCTGCCGATCACCTACATCATCAGCTCCCCGGTGACCGCGATCATCATGATGGCGGGCATTTTTTACGGATCGATGTACGGCGGTTCGACCACATCGATCCTTCTGAACCTTCCCGGGGAGGCCGCTTCCGTCGTCACCTGCATCGACGGCTACCAGATGGCGAAGAAGGGACGGGCGGGCGCGGCCCTGGGGATCTCCGCCATCGGCTCGTTCATCGCCGGAACGGTAGCCGTCATCGGCCTGACCCTCTTTGCCCCGCCGCTCGCCGAATTTGCCCTCGATTTCGGTCCCCCCGAATATTTCGCCCTTACGACGCTGGGGCTCCTCCTCGCCGTGACCCTCTCCGGGAGGTCGATCGTCAAGGGGCTGATCCTCCTCGTCTTCGGCCTGCTCTTTGCGATGGTGGGCCTCGACCCGATCTCCGGCAAGATCCGCTTTACTTTCGGAAGCATTGGTCTTCAGGGGGGATTCGATTTCGTCACGATGGCGATGGGGGTTTTCGGCCTCGGCGAAATCCTCTACAATCTGGAAACGACGATCAAGACCGAGATCGTCACGACAAAGATCGGCAAGGTCTTCCCGACGCTCAAGGACTGGGCGGATTCGAAATGGGCGATCCTGAGGGGTTCCGCAATCGGTTTTTTCATCGGCATCATCCCCGGCGGGGGCGCCGTGATTTCATCCCTCGCCTCTTACGCAATCGAGAAAAAATACTCGAAACATCCGGAGGAATTCGGGGAGGGCGCCATCCAGGGGGTCGCCGGTCCCGAGTCGGCGAACAACGCCGCGTCCAGTTCCTCCTTCATCCCGCTCCTCACCCTGGGCATACCCGGGAACGCCGCGATCGCGATGATCTTCGCGGCCCTGATGATCCAGGGAATCACGCCGGGACCCTTCCTGGTCGTGGAACACCCGGACGTCTTCTGGGGGGTCATCGCCTCGATGTACCTGGGGAACGGAATGCTCCTGGTCCTGAACCTGCCGCTGGTGGGGCTGTGGGTGCAGATGCTCCGGGTTCCCTACGGCATCCTCGCCCCGGTCATCGTCCTCTTCACGACGATCGGCGTCTACAGCGTCCAGAACCAGGTGTTCGACATCTACTCGATGCTCTTCTTCGCCGTCATCGGATACGGGATGAGGAAGCTCGATTTCGACCCGGCGCCGCTGCCTCTGGCTTTCGTCCTCGGCCCCATGGTCGAGCGGTCGCTCCGGCAGTCCCTGCTGATCTCCGGCGGGGATCCGGCCATCTTCGTCACGCGCCCGATCTCGGGAACCCTGATCGCCATCTTTGTCCTGCTGATCGCGGGGCAATGCATCCTTTCCATCAAACGGAAGATGGGAAGGAAAAAGAAATCCGTCAACCCTTAAAAGGAGGTAAAAAAATGAAACACCTGCGAAAAGTCTCCCTGTTTCTGACACTGGCACTGGTGGTCACGTTAACGGTCGGCGGCCTCTGTTTCGGCGCGGAGCAATACCCGACCAAGCCGATCCAGGCGATCGTCCCTTTCTCACCCGGCGGATCCAGCGACCTGCTGGCTCGAACGATCGAAAAGATCTGGCCGAAGTACAGCCCCCAGCCGATGGTCGTCATCAACAAGCCGGGAGCGGGAGGCGTCCTGGGCGAAGAGTACGTCGTGCGTTCCAAGCCGGACGGATACACAATCTATATCGGACAGGGCTCGGGCCATGACCTGGTCATGCCGCACCTGCAGAAGATGCCCTTCGACCCCCTGAAGGATATCGCCCCGGTCGCGAGGATCTCGATCCACTCGATCGTGATCTGCGTGAGCGGAAAGTCGCCCCTCAAGTCGATGAAGGATGTGGTCGACTTCGCAAACAAAGGGAACAAGGTCACCGCAGCCGTCTCGACGGCGGCGGGCTCCGTGGACCTCGTCATGAGGGCCATCTCCAAGCGGGCCAATATCCCCATCACCACCGTTCCCTTTGCCGGCGGCGCCGACTCGACCACCGCTCTGGCAGGCGGCCACCTCGCGATCGGCGGCGGCCATCCCTCCGAGGTGCTTCCGCACATCAAGGCCGGCCGCTTCCGTCCGATCGGCGTGGCCCTCGATCATCGCGACGCCACCCTGCCGAACGTTCCGACCCTCAAGGAACAGGGCATCAATGTCGCGACCTGGGGATCGGTGAAGGGCGTCGCGGCGCCGCTGGGCACGCCGCCGGAGGTCATCGAATACCTCTCCTCCACCCTGAAGAAGGTCTGCCAGGACACGGAGTTCAAGAAGATCATGACCCAGATCGGCCAGCCGATCGACTACCTGAACACCAAGGACTGGGCCGCCTTCATGCAGATGGCCTACAAGGACTACGGCGACCTGATCAAGGAACTGGGCATCAAGCTGTAATCACCGCCGTCCGCTGTCAAAAAGAAAGGGGCGCCCCGGTTCTCCGGCGGCGTCCCTTTTTGCATGCAAAACCGCTACGTCGAAGCACCGGGCAGCCGCCCCCATCTCATCAATCCGGCCGGCACCAGGGCGTTCTTTTGAAGACCCTCAGAGAGTATCAGACCGCTTTCTCCAGCCGTTCCGCCACCCAGACCTTGATGAGGGATTGCCGGGGCACACCCAGGCGTTTCGCCTCCTTATCCATCAACTGGATCATCCAGACCGGAAAGTCGACGTTGACCCGTTTCTGCTCCCGCGCCGACCTTTTGGCCTTGGACAGATCCAGGACATGGGCAATGTCCTTCCCTTCATCAAATGCCTTGTCAAATTCCTTGGCTCTCATAAATGTCCACCTCCTCTTTCCGGGAGCGCCGCACCGAAATCATCCGGATCACTGTGCCACGGTACGTAATCACCGCCGACCAATGCTTTCCATCGATCATGCCGATGACCAGGAATCTTGTTTCCTCGGTGACCTTCGCCGGTATCTCCACCACATCGGGATCATCCCATAGAAACTGGGCCTCATGAAAATCGATCCCGTGTTTCATCCGGTTGCCGTCGCTCTTGGCCGTATCGAATTCAAATTCCATGGCATGATAAATATACCTTAATTATACCTGTTGTCAACCGGTGGCTTCATCCCATCTCTCC
>JBFYYH010000136.1:0-7343 GCA_041310125.1 Syntrophaceae bacterium
GGGCCTCCAGGACCGCCTCGCTGACGAAGTTTTCCGAGGCGATCATCTCGAGATTCTCCGCCTGTCTTCGGGTTTCCCGGCGGATCGCATCCGCGACTTCCGGGTCGGCCTGCATCAGATAGGACATGAATCTTTCTTCCTTCCTATGCGTCTCGAGACCTTTGAAAATCCTGCTCACTCCGCGCGCTGTACATTTTTCGGCCCGAAAAATCTACAATGCGCGCTTCCGGGACATGATTTTCAGCTTGGTCTCGTCTCATCTCCGGTGCCGCCTGAGGGGCTCCCGATCAAAACCTGAAAATCCACTCCTTCCGCGTTTCGGGGATCCGGTTGTCCGATCGATGGCGCAAACGTTTCTACGTTTTTTTCTCATGCAATTTCGATTCGGTTTCCCGGATCTTGTCGAGGCGTTTCTGGTGGCGCCCCCCCTCGAACGGCATGGAGAGCCAGGTCCGGACGATCGCGAAGGCCTGCTCCGGGGCCGTCCGCCTGCCCGCCAGAACCAGGATATTCGCGTCGTTGTGCAGCCGGCTCAGGCGCGCCGCCTCCTCGTCGAGGCAGAGGGCGGCCCGCACGCCGGGGAAGCGGTTGGCGACGATGGACATCCCCACGCCGGAGCCGCAGATCAGGATTCCCCTGGAGAAAACGCTGCTGGAGACCGCTTCGGCCACCTCCGCTCCGAAATCCGGATAGTCCACGGCCTGGTTGCTGTTCGTCCCCACGTCGGTTGCGGAGAACCCCAGCTTCGAGAGCAGGGGCTTCAGCGCTTCCTTCAGGGAATATCCGCCGTGATCCGCCCCGATGATGATTCTTTTCCCCGCCATTCCCGACACCCTCTCCATCGCTCAAAATGCCTTCAAATCGAGATAGCCCTGCCATTGGGCCGCAGCCAAGTCGTCTTCCTACTCCTCGAATTGGCTGAAGATCAGGACGGCATTCACCCCCCCGAAACCGAAAGTGTTGGACATCGCCGTGCGGACCGGCGTTCTTCTCGCCTGGTGGGGCACATAGTCCAGATCGCAGTCGGGATCCGGGTTCTCCAGGTTGATCGTCGGGGGGAAGATCCCTTCGCCAATCGCCTGGAGGGAGAGGATTGCCTCCACGCCCCCCGCCGCCCCGAGCAGATGGCCGGTCATCGACTTGGTCGAGCTGACGGCGAGCCTTCGGCTGTGCTCTCCGAAGACCGCCTTGATCGCTGCTGTTTCGTAGGCGTCGTTCAAGGGGGTGGAGGTTCCGTGGGCGTTGATGTAATCGATCTCGGCCGGTTCCATCCCCGCATCCCGCAGGGCGGCCTGCATGCAACGTGCGGCGCCCTCGTGTCCCGGCGGCGGGGCCGCCATGTGGAAGGCGTCGCTCGTCACGCCGTATCCCGCGATCTCGCCGTGGATCCTGGCCCCCCGGTCCAGGGCGACGGGGAGGGCTTCCAGGACGACGAGGCCGCAGCCCTCGCTGATCACAAACCCGTCCCGGTCCCGGTCGAAGGGGCGGCTCGCCTTTTGCGGCTCCTCGTTGCGCGTGGAGATCGCCCGCATCGCGTTGAAGCCGGCGACGCAGAGCGGCGAGATCGCCGCCTCCACCCCGCCGGCGATCATGACGTCGGCGTCGCCCCTCTCGATGATCCGGGCGGCGTCGCCGATGGCGCAGGTCCCCGTGGCGCAGGCCGTGACGGTGCAGTTGATCGGGCCCTTCGCGCCGAACCGGATCGAGACATGGCCGGCCGCCAGGTTGGCGAGCACCGCCGGGATGGTGAAGGGGGACATCTTCCGGGGACCGCCCAGGAAGATCGCTTCCTTTTCCTTCTCGATCGTGCTCAACCCCCCGATCGCGGAACCGATGATCACGCCGAACCGCTCGGCCGGACCCGCGGCGGGTGTCAGCGCGGCGTCGGCCAGCGCCATTTCAGCGGAAGCCAGGCTGTAGAGGATGAAGTCGTCCAGGCGGCGCTGCTCCTTGCGGTTCACGTAGCGGAGCGGGTCGAACCCCTTCAGCTCCCCGGCGATCTTCGTCTCGAAGGCCGAACAGTCGAAGCGGGTGATCCGGTCGATCCCGGACCTTCCCCGGCAGATCCCCTCCCAGGTCTCCGCGACGCTGTTGCCCAGCGGGGTAACGGCGCCCATCCCCGTGACGACCACCCTTCTTTTCAACGGATCTCCCCCCCTGTGCGAGCCGTGTCGACATGAAGGCCGGCAGAGGCCGGTCCCTCGCCGGCCCGGGTTGACGGCTATTCGTTCCAGATCACCCCTTTGCTGCGGATATAATCGACCACATCCTGGATCGTGCGGATCTTTTCGAGTTCGTTGTCGGCGATCTGGACGTCGAATGTTTCCTCCATCTCCATGATCAGCTCGACCAGGTCCAGGGAATCGGCCCCCAGATCGTCGATGAACGAGGCGTCGGGAACGCACTCCTCGCGCGTCACGTCCAGCTGCTCCATGATGATGCCGATGACCTTTTCTTCCAGTGTCATGAATATTTCCTCCTTGCAGAATGACCCTGCCCCGGCAGGGGTTGACTCTTTGCGGCTTTCCTCTCAGATGTAGAGGCCGCCGTTGACGCGCAGCACCTGTCCCGTGATGTAGCCGGCCTCCTCGGAAACGAGAAATGCGACGGCCGCAGCGACCTCCTCCGGCCGGCCCGTTCGCCCGAGGGGGATCTGTTTGAGCATCTCTTTCCGGCTTTTCTCCGGGAGGGAGGCCGTCATTTCGGTGTCGATCAGCCCGGGCGAGACGGCATTGACACAGATGCCGCGGGTCGCCAGCTCCCGCGCCAGGGATTTCGTCAGGCCGACAACCCCCGCCTTGGCGGCGCTGTAGACCGACTGCCCGGGATTTCCCGTCTCCCCCACCACCGAGGCGATGTTGACGATCCTCCCCCAGCGCTGCCGGATCATCTGCCGGCTCGCGGCCCGGCAGCAGTGGAAGA
The DNA here is from genome assembly GCA_041310125.1 of Syntrophaceae bacterium. Lineage (GTDB taxonomy): Bacteria > Desulfobacterota > Syntrophia > Syntrophales > UBA5619 > JAKAFS01. The sequence goes on from JBFYYH010000136.1 coordinate 2,923, forward strand.
CCCCCTTGAGGTTCGTGTCGATCAGGCGGTTCAGCTCCGCGTCCCGCACCCTCAGGATCAGGCCGTCGGCGGTCGCCCCCGCGTTGTTCACGAGAATGTCGAGACGCCCCCGCGCGGCAATGACCTCCGCGATCGCCTTCCCGGTCTCCTCCGGATCGGAGACGTCAAAGCGGCGGATCCCGCCGTCTCCGCCAGCCTCCCGGATGAGGCGGAGGGTCTCTTCGGCGGCCGCTTCGTTTCGCAGGAAGTTGACGACCGCGTAGGCCCCCAGGCCCGCCAGCCTCAGGGCCACGGCCCGTCCGATTCCACGGGAACCTCCGGTGATCAGCGCTGTTCTTCCCTGCATTCCCCTCTCCTCCGTCAGTTTTGCAGTGCCGCCAGGGTCTTTTCCAGCGAAGCGCCGTCTTCCACGTTCATGAGGCGGAGCCGCGGGTCGATCCTTTTGGCGAGACCTGTGAGCGTCTTCTTCGGTCCGAGTTCCACGAGGGTGTCCACGCCCATCGCGACCATCCGTTCGATGGTCTCCCGCCAGCGGACGGGGGAGAGGATCTGCCGGACCAGGAGTTCCCGCGTCTTTTCCCGGGAGTGGAGGAGCGAGGGGTCGCAGTTGGGGATTACGGGGTTCTTGCAGTCCCGGAATTCGACCTCATTCAGTGCGGCCTCCATCCGTTCTGCAGCCCCCTGGAGAAGCCGGCAGTGGCAGGGGACGCTGATCGGCAACCGGACCGCCCGGACGCCTTCGCGGACGCCCGCCGCCGCGATCAGCTCCGAAATCGCCGCGGCATGTCCGGAGATGACGGTCTGTCCGGGGGCGTTTTCGCCCGAGAGGGCCACGAGATGCCCTTCGCCGTCGAACTCGCGGCAGAGGGCCTCCGTCTCCTCCCGTGTGAGGCCGAGGACGGCGGCCATGCCCCCTGTTCCCGCGGGAACGGCCTCCTGGTGATACCTTGCCCTGCGGTGGACCAGAGGGATCACGTCAACGAGCGAAACGGCGCCGGCCGCGTGCAGGGCGGCATATTCCCCCAGGCTGTGTCCCGCCATGACGAGGGGCTCGGCGTCCATCCTTTCCGAAAAAACGCGCCACGCCGCAAGATCCGCCGTGAGCACCGAAATCTGGGTGTTCACGGTCAGATCGAGGGCCTGCTGGGGGCCCTCGAAACACAGAGAGGCCATGTCCATGGCCAGCAGATCGCCGGCTTCGGCGAAAAGGGTTCTCACGCTCCGGTACTTCCGGTAAAGATCCTGGGCCATGCCGGGGTGCTGAGAGCCCTGTCCGGGAAAGACAAGAGCGAACCTGCCCATGGGCTTTTCTCCGTCAGGCTCTTCAGGAGGCCTTTTCGAGCGGAACGACTTCCCTTCCCTTGTAGGAGCCGCAGTTGGGGCAGACGCGGTGGGGCAGCTTGGGCTCGCGGCACTTCGGGCAGGCGGAGGCCAGGGCCGGTGTCAGAAAATCGTGGGCCCTCCTCGTATTTTTCCGGGACCGAGAATGTCTTTTGACTGGATTCGGCATGTTTTGTTGCTCCTTGTTCCTTCTTTTATTTTTCGGGTTGAACCTTGAATCGTTTCAGCGCGGCAAGCCTTTCATCGAACGACTGGCCTTCACAGCGACAGCTTGCCTCGTTCCGGTTGATCCCGCAATGGGGGCAAAGCCCCCGGCAGGATTCCCTGCAGAGAGGCTTGATCGGGACATGCAGCAGAAGCTGTTCGAAGACCACCCCGTCCAGATCGATCGTGTCCTCTTCATAGTACGCGAACTCGAGGTCGTCCGCCCTGAGCTCCCACTCCTCCTTCGGCTCCGCGGGGGGAGGGGCGAAGGTGTAACGGAACGGACCCCCCACCGGCAGGCGGGCCGGCTCCAGGCAAAGGCAGCAGGGGACCTCCAGCGCCGCCGAAACGCTCCCCTCGGCGAACACCGTCTCCCTCATCCGGCGGACCGTGCAGTCCACCTGGATGTTCTCCAGGATGAAATTGCAGGGGGCCTCCTCCGGGATCCGCCCCCGGAACCACTCTCCATCCCGTTCATAGCGGAGATGGATCCCCTCTTCCGGGATCTTGCTGACGTTGAGCTTCAAAGGTTCATCCCCTGCCCCGGAGGGGCTGCCGGTGAAAGCGCGGAAGTAGATTATAAACCGCCCGGATTGTCAAGCATAATTTGTTTTCCGGGGCGCCTAACGACATCTCGCTGCGAGCGCAGACCGGGCCTCGGACGCGAAACCCGGAAGGAACATTCCCGCGCCCGCCGATTCGATCACAGGAAGATCTTATAAACGGATCGGGGCGCAAATTCAAATGGAATCTTGACGACTTCGTAAAAAAGCCCGTATGCCCGGCCTGCGCTTTCCGAAATCCGCCTTGACAAACGAGGGGGCAAATCCTATACGACGGGGCAATGCTGCGGGACGGGAGGACCGGCTTCCCCAAGGCCGGTTCTTCGTTCAGGCGCATGAGAAATCTCCTGCAGGCGGTTTATAGATGACGAACGAGAAGGTGAGGACGCGTTTCGCGCCGTCGCCGACCGGTTTCCTCCACATCGGCGGCGCGCGGACGGCCCTGTTCAACTGGCTCTACACGAGGGGATGCGGCGGGACGTTCATCCTCCGGGTCGAGGATACCGATCAGGTCCGTTCGACCGACGAATCGACGAGGGCCATCCTGGACGCCATGACCTGGCTGGGCCTGAACTGGGACGAGGGGCCCTACTTTCAGGCGGAGCGCGTCGCCATCCACCGGGAAATGGTGCAGAAGCTGATCGACGAGGGAAAGGCCTATTTCTGCACCTGTTCCCCCACCGAACTGGAGGCCAAACGGAAAAAGGCGCTGGCCGAAGGGAGGAAGCCAAAATACGACGGGACCTGCCGCAAGCGCGGGTTGTCGAGATCGCCGGATACGGTGGTGAGGTTCCTCTGCCCGGAAGAGGGGGGGACCGTCCTGCACGACCGGATCAAAGGGGACATCTCTTTCAACAACGAGGAGCTGGACGACCTGATCATCGAGCGGGCCGACGGATACCCGACCTACAATTTCGCGGTGGTTGTGGATGATGCGCAGATGGGAATCACCCATGTCATCCGCGGCGACGACCACGTGAACAACACCCCGAAACAGATCCTCCTCTACGAGGCGCTCGGCTTCGCCGTGCCCCTCTTCGCCCATGTTCCGATGATCCTCGGCGCCGACCGGGCGAGGTTGAGCAAACGGCACGGGGCGACCTCGGTGATGGCCTACCGGGAGATGGGCTATCTGCCGGAGGCGCTGGTCAATTATCTGGTCCGCCTGGGATGGTCCCACGGAGACCAGGAGATCTTCACGGGGGAGGAGCTGATCCGGCTCTTCTCCCTGGAGTCGGTGGGCAAATCGCCGGCGATTTTCAACCCGGAGAAACTCCTTTGGATCAACCAGCAGTACATCATGGCCTACCCGGAGGAAAAGCTGATCGAGGCGGTGCGGCCTTTCTGGGAGGAGCGGCGCTGCGACACGACGGACGGCCGGTTCGTCGCCAAGGCGGTGTCAGATCTCCGCTCAAGGTCCAGGACGCTGGTCGAGATGGCGGATTCAGGCGCCTTTTATTTTCGGGATGAGGTGGAATACGATCCGGAGGCGGCGGCGAAGTTTCTGACCGGGGAATACGGGGGCCATCTGCAGGCCGTTCTGGATGGGCTCCCCGGCGTCGGCGACTACACGAAGGACGGACTGGAGTCGTTTCTCCGGGCGCTGGCCGAGGAACGGGGGACGAAGCTCAAGTGGGTCGCCCAGGCGGTCCGCGTCGCCCTGACAGGCAGGACCGTGAGCCCGGGAATCGACGAGGTGATGGTCACGATCGGCCGGGAGAGGACGATGCGCAAGATCCAAAAGGCATTGGAAAAGATCGGACCCGGCGAGTGATTTTGGCCTTGACTTTTGCGGCGTGATTCATTAAAAACCCATGCTCCGCCGGAACGGATCCTCCGGATTTTCCGGGGGGCTTTCAGCGGAAGGGCGAGGGCGGTTTTACCGCCCGCTCCCGATCTCCGATCTTTGTTCCACTGCGGTCCCATCGTCTAGTGGTTAGGACGCTGGCCTCTCACGCCGGAAACCGGGGTTCAACTCCCCGTGGGACTACCAATCACTAAAAAGAGGTGGTCACAGTCTCGATCGTAACCGCCTCTTTTCCTTCACTCATAAAGGATTTGGGCCTGCTCTTCGGCCCGTCTGTCCGTTTTTGGCTGATCTTCACCCCTTCAGAAGCCTCAGATATTCCTTTGCCGACTCGTAGCAGACCCCGATAATGAAGTCGATAAAGGGAAGGTCTTCCCCCCGATGCGTTTTATCCAGGGTCTCCAGGTATTCCTTCCGCAGGATCGGCGGGATGATAGCAATCGGATAGCCGGATTGGATCAGCGCCAAATTCATCAGCAGTCGAGCAACCCTTCCGTTGCCGTCAA
>JBFYYH010000137.1:0-2973 GCA_041310125.1 Syntrophaceae bacterium
GGGAACGCTACGGGATCGTCCCCGTCGAGAATTCCGCCGAAGGATCGGTGAAGCCGACGCTGGACCGACTGATCGAAACGCAACTCGCCATCCGGGCGGAGGTGTTCCTCCGCGTCCGGCAGTGCCTCCTGTCACACTGCAAGGAGATCAGAGAGATCCGGAATGTCTTCTCCCACCCCCAGGCCCTGGCCCAGTGCCGGGGATGGCTGAAGACGCACCTTCCCGGAATCCCCCTGATCGAGGTGGAAAGCACCGCGGGGGCCGCCCTGCGTGTCCGGGGGGAGGAAACAGGGGCCGCCGTAGGCAGCCGCATCGCCGCCGAAACCTACGGTCTGAACCTCCTGGCCGAAGGAATCGAGGACCATCCCGCGAACACGACGCGGTTCCTCGTCCTCGGGGCAAAGCCGGAGGGCAACGGCGGGCAGCCCACCGGCCGGGACAAAACTTCGATCCTCTTCGGAACGCCGCACGTCCCCGGCGCCCTCCACAAGGCCCTGGCCCCCTTCGCCGAGGCGGGGATCAGCCTGACCAGGATCGAGTCCTGGCCGATCCGGGAGAGGATGTGGGAGTACCTCTTCTTCGCCGATTTCGCCGGGCACGTGGAGGAGGAGCGGACAAGAGCCTGCCTGGAGGAGCTTGCGAGGAGAACGGCGTTCCTCAAGGTTTTGGGATCCTATCCGAAAGGAGAGGAGCTGCCATGATCTGCATCCCCATCACCGCATCGAGAACCGAAGCGGCGATTGTTCAGATGGAGCGGGCCGCGTCCCTTGCGGACCTGATCGAACTCCGGATCGACAGGATGCCGAACGTCGATCTCGAGAGGCTGTTTGCCGCCCGAAGCACCCCGCTCATCGCGACCAACCGTCGCCGGGAAGAGGGAGGCGGTTTCACCGGGACGGAAGAGGGGCGGGTGACGCTTCTGGTCCAAGCGGCGCGTCTGGGCGCCGATTTTATCGATATCGAGACGGAAACTACCCCGGCCCTCAAGGAAAAAGTTCGGCAGGTGTGCGCCCTCAGCGGGACGAAGAGAATCGCTTCCTGGCACGACTTCACCGGGACGCCCCCGGCGGACTTCTTACAGAGGAAGCTGTTGGCCTGCATCGCCGACGGACCCGAAATCGTCAAGATCGTCACCCACGCCGACGACGAAGCGGATTGCCTCAGGCTCCTGGAACTCATACCCACCGCCCAAGGCAGAGCCCAGGCGGCCATTGCCTTCTGCATGGGGGAACGGGGAAGGATCAGCCGGATCATGGCGCCGCTGCTCGGTTCCATGATCAGCTACGCCCCCCTGGAGGGTGAGGAGGAGTCGGCGCCGGGCCAGCTGACGGCCGGCCGGATGCGGGAGATCTTCCAAGTCCTCGGAGAGCTGCTCCCTGCCGCGCGCGGGGGGAATCCCTGCCGGGAATACCCCCCCGGAAAGGCGTCATCCCGAGAAAGGAGACCCATTTTACGTGAAGCCGACTGATCCGCCGTCCTCTCGCCCTGCCCGTACGCCACTGGAAGAGTCGGGCAGCCGCTATGCGGTTTTCGGGAATCCCGTGGGCCAGAGTATCTCGCCCTTCATGCACAGCGCGGCCTTCGCCGCAATGGGACTCAACGCCCGCTACGACGCCTTTCAGACAGGGGATGCGGCCGAAGCTGTCCGGATGATCCGCAGGATGGGCCTGAGGGGGGCAAGCGTGACGATCCCCTTCAAGGAGGCGGTCCTGCCGCTTCTGGATGGGGTGGAAGAGGAGGCCCGCACAATTGGGGCAGTCAACACGATCGTCCACGAGAACGGCCGGATCGAGGGGTATAATACGGACGGGACGGGCTTCGCACGGGACATCGAGGAATGGATCGGCATCCGGGGTCGGAGTTTCCTGATCCTCGGCGCGGGCGGGGCGGCCCGGGCGGCCGTCTTCTCGCTGATCCAGGCGGGCGGACAGCCCTTCATCGTCAACCGGACGGCGGAGCGGGCCCGGGCGCTGGCCGACCGCTTCGGCTGCGGCTGGCGACTGTTCGGGGAGATCGGCCGCCTCCGGCCGGACTGCCTGATCAACACGACGCCCGTGGGGATGTTTCCGCAAATGGATACTTCACCGCTCGCGGCCGGGGAGCTGAGCCGCTTCCCTTTCGTCCTGGACATGATCTATAACCCCGCCAGGACACGCCTCCTCCGGGAGGCCGAGAGGGCGGGCTGTGCCGTTCGCTCGGGCGTCGGGATGTTCGTCCACCAGGGGGCGGAACAGATCCGCCTCTGGACGGGGATGGAGCCGCCCCGCGAAGCGATGCGGAAGGCGGTCCTGGAAAGGCTGGAGAAGCATGGTCGAGATTGAGCCGCTCGCAGACCTGGATGCGGCGGTCCGGATCCCCGGATCGAAAAGCGTCACGCAACGGGCGATGGTCATCGCGGCCCTCGCCGAGGGGGAATCGCGTCTCCGGAACGTTCTCTTCTCCGAGGACACGCTCTGTCTTGCAGAGGCGCTCCGCGCCCTCGGGGCCGGCATCCGGATCGAAGGGGAGGAGCTGGCCGTCGCCGGAACGGGCGGCGCGATCGCCCGCCCCCCGCAGGCGATCCACCTGAAGAACAACGGTACGGCGATGCGCCTCCTCGCGGGGGTGGCTTCGCTCGCTGAGGGGCCGTGCGTCCTGACGGGGGACGCCCGCCTCTGCGAAAGGCCGATGGAGCCGCTGCTCTCTGCCCTGAGCGAACTGGGCGCGGAGATCCGCACGGAGGGTCAAAGGGGTTATCCCCCCCTGAAGATCCGGGGCGGCCGCCTCCGGGGAGGAACGGTTCACCTGCGGGACATCGACAGCAGCCAGTACGTCTCTTCGCTGCTGATCGTCTTGCCGTTCGCGGCGGCCGACACGGTGATCGCCCTGGAGGGGAGGACCCCCTCCCTCCCCTACCTGGCGCTCACCCTGGAGACGATGACCGCCTTCGGCGCCGTCGCAGCCCACGACGGGGGGAACCGCTACTTCGTGAGG
>JBFYYH010000138.1:0-4222 GCA_041310125.1 Syntrophaceae bacterium
AGTTGATGGGGGAAGCCGCGCGAGGTGATATGCTGCAGGCGCCGGCCCCGATGCCGGTGATGCCTAGCGGCTTGTCACCTTCTGGCGCGAAGGAGACTCCAATCCGATGATTCCCGCACGGGGCCAAAACCTTTCCCGACTGAAATGGCTGCTGGCGGCGCTGGCCATTTCCCTGCTGCTGGTCGAGGGCGTGTACAGGATCTCGCCCCTGGCCACGGCGGAACACCTCTATTCAGACCTCTGGCACCGCTGGAGCGGCGTGCGCTACACCCCGCAGCACGTGGGGCTGGTGGCGGTGGATGACCCGTCGCTCGCCCGATTCAGCGAAGACCCGCTGGTATTCTGGACGCCTCTGTTCGCCCGGGCATGCGAAACCCTGCAGCAAGCCGGCGTTGGCGTGATCGGCATTGATTTTCTGTTTACCATCACGCCGGAAAAGTGGATTGCCAAGCTGCAATTGAAGGACATCGAGGGGCTGAAAAATTACGATCAGGCTTTCCGGCAAATGCTGGGCACGGGAAAGATCGTCCTGGTCGGATCGCTCGTGCGCGGCCACGCAAGCGAAAACGACACGCTGCTTCTCCCGCACCAGGACTACCTGCTTTCCCTGCCGGATTTCGACCTGGTATCGCATATCGGTTATGCGAATCTGAAAACGGACGAGAATGGCAGCATCCGGCGCTATGAAATGGCGCCTCTCTCGAATCTGGCACCCGGGCTGGCCGAAGGGGCGCCTCGGCTTTCGCTGGGTGCGCTGCTGGCGGTCCGGGCGCGCGGACTGCCCGCGGACGCGAAAGCCTGGGAACTCGCCGGCCGGACCGTTGCTCTGGATCGGTCGGCCCACATCAGCTATGCGGGCCCCCCGGGAACCTTCCCGAAGATCTCCTTTTCCCGGCTGCTGGACGAAAACGCGGCAAAGGATCCGGCCGTGCTGGCCCTGCGCGGCAAGGTCGTCATTGTCGGCGGCGATTTCATCGGCATGAACGACGTCCATGACACGCCCTACAGCGGCAGCCTGAGCGGCGCCGGCGGCGTCCTGATGACCGGTCCGGAAATCCAGGCCAACATCGTGGAAACCCTGCTTTCCGGTGCGGAAACAGCCCCGGTTTCCGATGGGGTGCGGTGGGGGGTATCCCTGCTGCTGATCGCCCTGACGCTCATGATGTACCGGAACCTGTCGCCCTGGTCGGGGTTGGGAGTTCTGGCCGCCGCAACCGTGTCGGCCCTGCTGATTGCCTGGGCGCTCTTTCAGCAATTTCTGCTCTTTCCGGCTGCGCACCTTCAGCTGGGGCTGCTGGCCGCCTATACCTTGTCCTATGGGGGCAGACTCACCCGCGAGGAACGCGAAAAGAGGTTCATCCGGTCGGTCTTCAGACGATATGTGGCGGACCATGTCGTGGATACGCTGCTGGCCTCCGGCAAGATGCCGGATCTGGGCGGGGAAAAGACGATGGTCACGGTGCTGTTTTCCGACATCCGCAATTTCACCACCCTCAGCGAAAAGCTGGACGCCCACGAGGTGGTCGAGTTTCTCAACCGGTACTTTGAACGGGTCTGCGCGATCATCCTGGAGGAGGGAGGCACCATCGACAAATACATCGGGGATGCGATAATGGTGCAGTTCGGAGCGCCGGTTCCTTACCCGGACCACGCCGCCCGGGCGTTGCGCGCCGCCCTCGCCATGCGCGAGGGGGCTGTGGATTTTATGGGCTGGATGTCGGAACGGTTCGCGGACCGGAATTTGCCGGCGTTCAACATCGGAATCGGCATTCATACGGGAGAGGCCATCGCCGGCAATGTGGGTTCCTCCATCCGCATGGAATACACGGTGATCGGCGATACCGTCAACCTGGCATCCAGATTGGAGAGCGCAAGCAAGACCCTGGGCTGCATGATCGTGGCGAGCAGCGAAACCTTGAAAGCGGCCGGTGTTTCCGTCAAAACCGGTCTGCACGATGTCATTCAGGTCAAGGGACGGGAAACCCCGGTCGAAATATTCGAAGTGACGGGCATGGAAGGAGAAGGAGGCATTATGACCAGGTGGATCATGGGTTTGCTTTTACTGGGATGGGCGCAGGCCGGTTTTGCGCTGACGGCGGATGTCGGGATGCTGACCCAGATGGGCGGGAACGTTTCGATTGTAACGGCAAAAGAGGGAAAACGCCCCGCGACCGCCTTTCTGAAGGTGGCGCTTGGCGACAGGCTGCTGCTTTTGGGCAGGGATGCCCGGGTTCAGATCGTCTATTTCGAGAGCAGCCGCCAGGAGGTGTGGAAGGGGGAGGGAATCATCGAGATCGCCGGCGGAGAGGGGCGCAGTTCCAGTTTGCAGCCGGAGGTCAGGAAGCTTCCCCCGCTGGTGGCGCGACAGCTGATCAAGACGCCCGTCAGCGGCCAGCACGGGAAAAGCGGGATGGTGACGGTCCGCTCCCTTTCCTCGGACACGGTGGAAAGCCTGGAAAAGCAATATCAGGAGTTTCGCGCCACGGTGGCCGAGGGCGACACCACGCCCGAGGTGTTCCTGCTGACCGGCTTGATGGAAATGAAGGAGTTTGAGCAGGCGCAAAAGGTGCTGGAGGGATTGCGGGCAAAGTCGTCGGCGCCCCCTGCGCTGGCGGCCGTGATCTCCCATTTCGAGCCGCTGGTCCAGGGAGGTCTCGCCGGAAAATAAGGGAGGGGCTGCTTCTCCGGGTTCACACAACCCAAGGAATCTCGTACCGTCCCGCCAACCCTTCGTTCAGCCCTTCCCGATCCCGCTTCATCGCATAGGGAAGGGCATTGAGGATGTCCCGGGCCGTGATCCCGTCCTCCCCTTTCTCCGCCGCGGCCAGGTCGCCCGCGAGCCCGTGGAGGAAGACCCCCTTGCGGAGCGCCTCCTCCAGGGGCAGGCCGAGCCCGAACATGGCGGCGATCGTCCCGGTCAGGACATCCCCCGCCCCCGCCGTCGCCATTCCCGGATTTCCGCTCAGGTTGATGAAAACCCGCCTCTCCGGGGTTCCGATCAGGGAACGGGCCCCCTTCAGGACGATCCAGGCCCGGAGGTCTTCGCAGGCGTCCTGGAGGACCGGGATCCGCATCCTCTCGATCTCGGAAACTTGTTTCCCGGTGAGACGCGACATCTCCCCCGGATGGGGGGTGAGGAGGGTCGGCGCCGGGCGGTTGCGGAGGATCTCCGGGTGTTGTGCCAGGGCGGTGATCCCGTCGCCATCGATCAGGAGCGGCCTTTCGATCCCGGAGACCAGCTCCCGGACGAGGTTCTGCGTCTCCTCCGCGAGCGACAGGCCGGGGCCGAGGACGACCATGTCCGCCCGTTCGGCAAGCCGGAGCAGGGCGTCGCGGTTTTTCCGGGAGAGGCTCCCCTCCGCGGTCTCCTCCTGAGGGAAAAAGACGATCTCGCTCCCCATCGTCGCCAGAAAGGGGACCATCGAGCGGGGGGTGGCGAGACGGGAATAACCGCCGCCCGCCTTCAGAAATGACATGGCGGAAAGGTAGGGGGCGCCGAAATAGCCGGCGGCCCCGGCGATGAACAGGACATCCCCCACCGACCCCTTGTGGGCCGTCGGTTCGCGCGGCGGAAGCGCGATCGGACCGTTCGTCTCGACGAGGATCTCCTCGTCTTCGCAGAGGGATGGGGGGAAGGAGATCGGGCTGACGTGGAGCGTCCCGCAGAGTTCACAGCCGGGATGGAGCAGGTTGCCGATCTTGGGCAGGCCAAAGGCGACGGTGTGGTCCGCCCGGACGGCCGTGCCCAGGACCTCTCCCGTGTCGCCGTGGATGCCGGAGGGGATGTCCAGGCTGAGGACCGGCCGGCCGGCCAGGTTGATCAGGGCGATCACCTGTTCACAGAGGCCTTCCACCGCGCGGTCAAGCCCCGTCCCGAAGAGGGCATCGACGATCCCGTCGCTGTGGACGACGGCGGAGCGGAGCGCAGCGGCGTCTTCTACGACGGAAATTTCGACGGGCAGCCGGGAGAGGATGTCGAAGTTCAGCTTCGCCGCACCGCGGAACCGGGCGGGATCGCCCACCAGAAAGACCCGCGGGGTCCCGCCGCCGGAGAGGATGAGCCGCGCCACGACCAGGCCGTCGCCGTCGTTTTTCCCATTCCCGCAGATGACGACCCAGCGCCGTCCGACGATCCCGCACTCGCGGGCAAGGACGCGGAATGCCGCCTGCCCGGCGTTCTCCATGAGGATCTCCTCGGGGATCCCCAACTCCCCGATGGCCC
>JBFYYH010000139.1:0-3140 GCA_041310125.1 Syntrophaceae bacterium
TCTTTCCCGTAACCGAACAGGCCGAGCTGACAGCGGCCGATCCGGATCTCCAGCAGGTCCAGCGATCGGCCGACCTCCTCCAGCGAAACGCCGAGGGCTGAGCCGATTTTCTCCGCCTCGGAACAGGCCAGCTCTCCCGCGGCGACCTTTCCCCGGACCGCGGCGGCGATCCGCACATCCGGGATCCCCCCCGGTCCGTGTTTGGCGGCGTACCGCCCTGCATCCCGGTGTGTCATCGTTATTTCCTCAATATTTCATGTAGTGGAACGGCTCAACCTTCGAGAGGGCCTCGGCATCCAGGGTCTGGAACCCGTGCTTTTCGAGGAGTTTCTCGGCCTTCTCGATCTGATCCACGCTGACCACGAAGACCGCCTTGCGGTGGCCCTCCAGGACAAAGCCGTAGGCGTTGTTGATGTTGATCCCCTCGGCGAAGAGGAGCTGCGTCAACTTGTCCAGGCCTCCCGGCTGATCGGGGATGACGACGGCCAGAACCTGGCTCAGGGTGACGGCCATGCCCGCCTTTGTGAGCGCCGCCTCCGCCCGTCCGGGGTCGTCGACGATCAGGTTGATGACCCCGAAGGTGTCCGACGTGGCGATCGTCGTCGCCCGGATGTTGATCTTCTCCTTCGCCAGAACCCGGGTCACGGCGGCCAGCCGGCCCGGCTTGTTTTCCGCGAAGATGGAAAGCTGATAGGTGACCATATCCTCCCCCTCAAGCCTCGGCGGCTTCTGAAAATGTCCGGACACCCCCTCTGGGCTTCCGTCCCGCACGAGGCATCCCACACGTCGTTCTGCTGCAGCGGGCTTCGCGCTTTTCTACTCCTTGCGGTTGTCGATCACCCGCGTCGCCTTGCCCTCGCTCCGCGGGAGGCTGTCCGGCTCCACCAGATCGACCTTCGGCGTGATCAGGATGTCGCTCTTGAGTTCTTCGACGATCCGCTGACGGAGGGTCTCGAGCTGGCGGAGGTTTCCGCCGAAGAACTCCTTTTGAACCTCCACCTTGACGGTCATCTGGTCGTTGTAGTCCAGCCGGTAGAGGATGATGACGAAATTGGTCCCGACGCCGGGGATCTCCATGAGCTTCTTTTCGATCTGGATCGGGAAGATGTTCACCCCCTTCAGGATCATCATGTCGTCCGTCCGCCCCTTGATCCGCTCGATCCGCCGGTGGGTCCGGCCGCAGGGGCAGGGGCCGGGGAGAATCCGGGTGAGGTCCTTCGTCCGGTAGCGGAGGATCGGCATCCCCTCCCGCCGGAGGGTCGTCGCGACCAGTTCCCCCTCCTCCCCCTCGGGCAGCGGCTTCTCCGTCACAGGATCGATGATCTCGACGATGTAGTTGTCCTCCCAGATGTGGAGGCCGTTCTGCTCCGGGCACTCGAACGCCATGCCGGGGCCGTTCATCTCCGAGAGCCCGTAGGAGTTGAACGCCTTGAATCCATAGAACTCTTCGATCTTCAGCCGCATCTTCTCCGAGTGGGGCTCCGCGCCGATGAAGGCGATCCGCAGTTTCGTGTCCCGCCGCGGATCGACGCCGACCTCCGCGAAGACGGTCGCGAGGTGGAGGGCGTAGCTGGGGATGATGTGGACGGCCGTGGTCTCGAAATCCCGCATGAGCTGGATCTGGCGCCTGGAGTTTCCCGCCCCGGCGGGGATCACGAGCGCCCCGATCTTCTCCGCGCCGTAGTGGAAACCGAGCCCCCCCGTGAACAGACCGTAGGTCATCATGTTCTGGAAGACGTCGGAGCGCCGCATCCCGGCCATGTACATGCAGCGGGCCAGGAGATTCGTCCAGGCCGCGATGTCGCCGGCCGTGTGAAAGATGACCGTCGCCCGTCCCGTCGTCCCCGAGGAGGAGTGCATCCGGATCAGCTCGTCCCGGGAGCAGGCCAGGAAACCGTAGGGCCACTCCTCGCGAAGATCCTCCTTGGTGGTGAGGGGAAGCGCAGCCACGTCCGCGAGATCTCGGATGCGGTCCGCACGGATTCCCCTTTCCGCGAAGCGCTTTGCGTAATGTGGGGATTTTTCCGCGCGGGCGAGGGTCTCCGCAAGTCTCGTGAGCTGCAGCTTCTCGAGGCCGCCCCGGTCCATCGTCTCGATCTCTTTCTCCCAGTACATGCACGCCTCCGCCGTGGGTGTTATGGGGCTTTCTACAACCGGCCCGCGATTTTGTCAAACGTTTCCCCGCGGAGGAAACATTCGGAAGGCCTTGCCCTGCATTCCTCTCCCGGCGACATAGCCGGGGGAGGAATGGGCGGGAATCAGAAGACGTGCTGTGGAATCCAGAGGATGATCTGCGGGAAAAGGCAGAAGAGGACGACGCCGATCCCCTGCATGACCATGAAGGGGATGGTCGCTCGGTAGAGGTCGCTGATCGGGATCGGGATATTCTGCTGCTGGGCAACGCCCTTCACGTAGAAGGCCGCATAGGCGAAGGGCGGAGAGAGGTAGGAGATCTGGATCATCACGGCGAACATCACGCCGAACCAGAGGGGGTCGAACCCGAGCGTGTGGATGATCGGCGTGAAAATCGGGATGCCGATCAGGAGGATGCCGTAGCAGTCGATGAACATCCCCATAATGTAGAGAATGAACAGAATCAGGGCCATCACCACCCAGGGGTTCACCTGGAGATTGCTCACCAGGCCGTTGATCACCTCGCCGCCCCCGAGCCCCAGGAAGACCGCCGTGAACATGGAGGCCCCGAGGATGATGAACATGATCATCGCGGTCGTCTTCATCGTCAGATGGCAGCACTCGCGGATCACGATCCAGTTCAGTTTCCGGTTGTAGATGGCGACTCCGATGGCGCCCGTGCAACCCAGGGCCGCCGCCTCGGTCGGTGTCGCCGCCCCGAGGAGGATCGTGCCTAGGACGAGCAGGATCAGGATCGAGGTCGGCAGGACGGACTTGAGAAACATGATCCACTTCTGCGCCTGGCTGTATTTCGCCGCCTCCGCCGGATCGATCGCCGGGGCGCTCTCCGGCCGGACAAGGATCTTCCAGATGATGTAACAGAGGTACAAGATCGAGAGGGCGAGTCCCGAACCGATGCCGCCAGCGAAGAGTTTGCCGATTGAAAGCTGGGCCTGGGCGCCGTAGATGACCAGGATGATGCTCGGCGGGATCAGGGTTCCGAGGCA
>JBFYYH010000140.1:0-3639 GCA_041310125.1 Syntrophaceae bacterium
ACGATCTGGACATGGAGCAGCTGCCGCTGGACGACCCGGAGACCTACGTCCTCCTGGCCCGGGGGGACACCGACGGCGTCTTCCAGCTCGAGAGTTCGGGCATGAAGGACCTCCTGGTGAACCTCCGCCCGGACTGCATCGAGGACATCATCGCCCTCATCGCCCTTTATCGGCCCGGGCCGATGAGCAAGATCCCCGACTTCATCGCCCGGAAGCAGGGGCGGACGCGCATCGCCTACGAGGTTCCGGAACTGAAGGACATCCTCCAGGAGACCTACGGAGTCATCGTCTACCAGGAACAGGTCATGCAGATCGCCAGCACCATCGGCAACTACTCCATGGCCGAGGCGGACAACCTGCGCCGGCTCATGAGCAAGAAGAAGCCCGAGGAAATGGAGAAGGAGAGGCCCCAGTTTCTCGAGGGGGCGAAGAAGAAGAGCATCCCGGAGCAGAAGGCGCAGAAGATCTGGGACCAGATGGAGACCTTCGCGGAGTACGGCTTCAACAAGTCCCACAGTGCCGCCTACGCGATCATCTCCTACCAGACGGCCTACCTGAAGGCCCACTACCCGGCGGAGTTCATGGCAGCGCTGCTCACCTCGGAAAAGGACAACCGCGACAAGATCATCCGCTATATTCACGGTTGCCGGAACATGGACATCGCGGTCCTTCCGCCGGACGTGAACTCCTCCCTGCGGGATTTCAGTGTGTCCGATGGAAACATCCGCTTCGGCCTGGCGGCGGTCAAGAACGTGGGGGTCGGAGCGGTGGAGGCCATTCTGGAAGCTCGCCTGAGCGGTGGGAAATTCGTATCCTTCGAGGATTTCTGCCGCCGGGCGGACATGCGGAAGGTCAACAAGCGGGTGGTGGAGAGCCTTGTCAAGTCGGGGGCCTTCGATTCCGCCCATCCCAACCGGCGCGCCTTGATCGAGTCCTTCGAGAGGCGGCTCGAACTGGCGAACCGGGACTCCCAGAGAAGGGCATGCGGCCAGGAGGGGCTGTTTGACTCCCTGGAGGAAGACTGCGGAGATTCCTTAAACGATAACTTCAATTATAATGGTAATACTAGTTGGAATCAGAAGGATATCCTTGCTTACGAAAAGGATCTGATCGGTTTCTACATCACCAGCCATCCGCTGGCTCTCATGGAACGAAAACGGGCGCGGGTCGCGACGGCGGACACGGAAACCCTCAAGGGGATGAAGGACCGGGAGACCGTGACCTTCGGCGGGATCGTCAGCGCGATCAAGGAAATCAAGACGAAACGCAAAGACACGATGGCTTACGTAACCTTTGAGGATCTGAAGGGATCCGTCGAGGTGATCGTCTTCGGTGATACGTTCCGGCAGTCGGAGGCGCTGCTCAAGGGGTCCGAGCCGCTCCTGGTCACGGGGATCCTGGACGTGGACGAAGAGACCGCACGGGTCAAGGCCACGGAAATTCAGAGCCTGGCCGAAATCGCCGACCATCCGTTCCAGTCCGTCCACTTCACGATCGATTCGTCGCGGCTTCCGCACGGGGACCTGGCAGGCCTGAAGGCGCTGGTCCAAAAACACCCCGGGAAATACGACGGGTTTCTGCACCTCCTGATCAACGGCTGTGAGGCCATCGTCTACCTGGGACAGGAATCCCGCCTCGAGATATCCGATGCGCTGAAAGAGGAGGCGGACCGCTTTCTCGGAGAGGGGATGACCCGGTTTCAATAATGGAATATCGGGAGCGGACCTACCGCGAGCAGACCTCCACCGCCGGCCTCGTTTCCTTTTCCGTCCAGGTTGCCGAAACGGACCTGCTGATCCGCGCCGATTCGGACCTGGCGAAAGAGGCCAGGCATGCCGTCTACCGGTACCGCCGTTTTCTGGAGCAGTACATCGAGTACCATCCGGCCTTCCTGAAGTCCATGATTCCACTCCAGAAAGATGATCTTGCCCCATCTGTTGTGAGGGATATGCTGGAGGCCGCGGAACGGGCCGGCGTCGGCCCCATGGCCTCCGTCGCCGGTGCCATCGCCGAGCGGGTCGGAGCGGATCTCCTGACCTTGTCCCGGAACGTCCTGGTCGAGAACGGGGGGGATATTTTTCTCCGGGTGGACCGAGAAATACGGATCGGCCTCTTTGCGGGTCGTTCGCCGTTAAGTGGCCGGATCTCCTTGATCATACGTCCTGAAAAGACGCCCCTGGGCGTCTGCACGTCCTCGGGAACCGTGGGGCCCAGCCTGAGCCTGGGCCGGGCGGATGCGGTGACGGTGATCGCCCGATCCACCGCACTGGCCGACGCAGCCGCGACCTCCGTCGGGAACCTCGTGAAGGGACCGGCGCAGATCGAGCAGGGTCTGAAGCGGGCGAGGGAGATCCCGGATGTCCTCGGAGTGCTCATCATTGCGGAGGATCGCATGGGGGCTTGGGGCGACCTGGAAATAGCGTGAATTGAAAATCCCATCTCCGTCTACCCGATCCATTAGTTTACATAACATATCTTATCAGACATAGCGCGGCGGGCATCGTTCCGGAAACCGATTGGAGAACGGCAGTCGACACAAAATATGGTTTGGTGATTGCGGGGGCCGGAAACAGCGGTTGTCCTTCCGGAGACTCTGGGGATCGGGACGGACGCATGCTCCCTCGTGTCCGGGGTATTCGTGGGGAAAGGTCCGTGATGACCGGACGCAGGACTCAGGGGCGCTGGTTGTCGTCTTGCCAGAAGGTTTGCCAGAACGGATAGGAACTCCCCCGAACGAAGGCCGTCCGCGTGAGGACGTGGTCATTCGCTCTGAAAAAGAAGGCCGCCGTGTCGTAGCGGACCAGGTCTCCGTGACCGCTGACGTTGAAGTTCGTGGGAAGGACGTCGCTCATGGGGATCCCGACGGTGAGCTGGCCCCCGCGGTAGTGCATCCGTTCGTAGACAAGGAGAAACTCCCCGCCCAGGTTGTGCACTTCCGTCGGGGGGCCATAGACGGAAAGGACCTCCCCGAGACCGCTGATTCCCGCCTGGAAGCGCGTTTCCGGATCCGGGAGGTCATTCCCCTCCCGGGCGTGCATGACCCGGAAGGAAAGGCATCCCGTCAGGAGAACCGATGCGAGAACGAAGACCAGCGCTGTTCTAAAAGGGGAGGCCATAGGACGCCTCTCCGGCCTGGAAGGAAGCGCCGTGGTGGGTCACCACGTCCTTATAATTGAGGAAGAACACCACCTGGTCCTGACGGGTGTCCATGTTGACGAACGTGACGATGGCGAGCCAGAGGCCCGTCGTCTTGGTCAGCTTGCTCGTATAAACGTAAGCATTTCCATTGGATAACCGGACGATCTGGGACGGCGGCCCGAAGAGGCGCAGCACCTCGGCGCCTGTGGTCGCCCCCGGCGTGACGCGGGAGAGGGACCCTTGATCGATGGGCCGGAAATCCCGGCTTCGTCCGGCCGCGGCGCATCCCGCGACGAACAGGGCTACCGCGATCAGGCATCCGAGCCAGATCCTCGTCTTCATTTCGATCCCCCTACATTCCCTCTTCCGCCAGCTTTTTCAGCAACTGGAGCTGCCGGTCTGTCAGGTTTTTCGGAACCTGGACGCTGATCTTGACGAACTGGTCGCCCTTCCCGCCGCCCCTCATGTGGGGCGCTCCGTATCCCTTCATGCGGATCTTCG
>JBFYYH010000141.1:0-7436 GCA_041310125.1 Syntrophaceae bacterium
TGCGCTGTCACCCTTCTGCATGAACCTCGCTTCCTCTCGATCCGTCACCAGATCTTCCCGGGATTCAATATCCCCTTTGGGTCGAGCGCCCGCTTGACGGCCTGCATCGTTTGGATACCGGTCTCGCCCAGCGCCTGCGCGATGTAGGGGCGCTTCGTGATGCCGATCCCGTGCTCCCCGGAGAGCGTCCCGCCCACGTCCAGGGCGGCGGCGAAGATCTCGTCGACCGCCTCGTGAACCCGCTTTGCCTCTTCCGGGTTCGCCAGATCGCAGAGGATCGACGGGTGGAGGTTCCCGTCTCCGGCGTGGCCGTAGACGGCGATGGGAAGGCGGTATTTCTCGGAGATTCCCCGGATCCGACGGACCACCTCGGGGAAGGCGTCGCGGGGGACCGAGATGTCCTCGCCGATCCGGTTCGGCGCGAGGGAGGCCACGGCGGAACTGAGGCCGCGCCGGACGGCCCAAAGCTCCTCCGACTCCTCCTCCGACCCGGCGGTGCGGAACCTTATGGCGCCGCATTCCTTTGCCACGCCCTCAATCCGTTTCGACTGGGTGTCGAGGGCCTCTCCGTCGTCGCCGTCGATTTCGCAGATGAGGCAGGCGCCCGCGGCCGGATCGATCGGCGTCCCGCGGTGCCGGGCCACGGCCTCGAGGCAAAACCGGTCCATGATCTCGGCCGCCGCCGGCACGATGCCCGACTGCAGCATCCGGTGGACCGTCGCGCAGCCGTCGTCGAGGGAGGCGAAGAGGATCTGCAGGGTGCCGCGCCGCTTTGGCATGGGGATCAGCCGGAGGAGCGCGCGGGTGACGACGCCGAGGGTTCCCTCGGAGCCGGTGAAGAGGTGTTTGAGGTCGTAGCCGGTGACGTTCTTGATCGCCTTCCCCCCGGTCCAGAGAACCGAACCGTCGGCAAGCACCACCTCGAGGCCCATCACGTAGTCGGAGGTCACCCCGTACTTAACGGCCCTCATCCCCCCGGCGTTTTCCGCCACGTTGCCGCCGATCGTGGAGAATTTCCAGCTCGCCGGATCGGGCGGAAAGAAGAGCCCTGCAGCGGCGCAATGGTTGTAGAGGTCGATCGTCCGGACCCCCGCCTCGGCCGTGACCGTCATGTTCTTCTCGTCCAGCTCGACGATCCGTGTCATCCGGTCGAGGGAGAGGGAGATGCCCCCCTGGAGGGGAACGCTGCCTCCGGTCCGGCCGCTCGCGGCGCCGCGCGGGGTCCCGGGGATGGCGTATTGATCCGCGACGGCCATCACCTGTGATACCTCCTCCGTCGTCCGCGGACGGACGACCAGCTCCGGTTTGTGCGCCGGCAGCAGGGGCACAAAGGAGGAGTCGTAGGAGTAGGAAAAGCGGTCCAGGTCCGAATCGAGGGCGTTTTCCCTCCCCACGATCGAGCGGATTCTCTCCTTCATTTCATCGGTGACCATTCCCAACCCCCGCTGGAACCCCATCATTCCCGACCATCGCCTTCACTTCCCTTCCGGCTTTCCGCAAGCGCATATCTCACTCCACGGGCGTTGAGCACAGATCGCGTCCTGGCTATGGACACAGCATTTTTCCTTTATCCCCAGTAGACCAGCCGCGTCTCCTGCTTGGCGGCAAGGTGCGGGTGGAACGGGAGGACCCGGATGCCGTAGGCGTAGGTGCCGTTCTGGCGGACCGTGTAGGAGCCGGAGAAGGTGAGGATTCCATTGTCCTTCCGGTCGGAGACCGCCAGCAGAATGCACTCCGGCTGCTCAGCGAATCCACCCCCGTCCTTCCTCCCGACGACCAGCTCGACGAGCAGTTCCTGCGGCTCCAGCTTTCCGGGATCGATCCGGACGCTCACATCGAGAGGGCTTTCGACGAGGATTGTGTCGCCGCGGATCCCCTCGATGCTCACTTCGATCAGGCGCACGGACGAGAAGCGCATCGGGAGCTTGAGCTTCCAGTCCGCCAGCTCCCGGGCCATCCGGAAGGATTCCCCGTAGAACTCATGTTCCCGGCGCGCCGTCGGCAGGTAGAGGTCGCGGTAGTATTCCACGAGCATCCGGTGCGTGTTGAAGCGGGGGATGAGGGTCTGCATCGACCGCTTGACCATGGCGATCCACTTCTCCGGGATGCCCGACATCTCGCGGTCGTAGAAGAGGGGGATGACGCTGTTTTCGAGAAGGGTGAAGAGGGCCTCGCTGTCCTCCCGGTCGGGATCGGCTGTCTCTTCACTGAAGCCCTTGACGACGGGCCCGATGTTCCAGCCGTTCGTTCCGTCGAACCCCTCGACCCACCAACCGTCGGAGACGCTCAGGTTGAGGACGCCGTTGGCGACCACCTTCTCGCCGCTGGTGCCGCTTGCTTCGAGCGGACGGCGCGGATTGTTCAGCCAGACGTCCACCCCCTGGACGAGGTGGCGGGCGACCCGGATGTCGTACCCTTCGACGAAGAAGATCTTTCCCCTGAACCGGTCATCTCGGCACACCTCCACGACCTTCTTGATCAGGTCCTTTCCCATGGTGTCGTTCGGGTGGGCCTTGCCGGCGAAAACGATGTGGACGGGCCGGGTGGGATGGTTGAGGATCCGGTCGAGACGGTCGAGATCCGAGAGGATCATGTCCGCCCGCTTGTAGGGGGCGAAGCGGCGGGCGAAGCCGATGATCAGGGCCGTCGGGTTGATCTTCGCGAAGAGCTCCTCCTGCCAGCTTTTCGAGTAGCCGTACTTCATCCAGTTCCGGGAGAGGTCGTCCCGGAGGAAGTCGATCAGCTTCTGGCGGAGCTCGTACCTTGCCCGCCAGAGGACGGTGTCGGGGATGTCCCGAACGCGGGCCAGGCGTTCGGGATCGGTGATCTGCCGGTCCCAGTCCAGCCCGAGGTAGGTATCGAGGATGGTCTTCATCCGCGGGGCAATGTAGGAGAGCACATGCGCCCCGTTCGTGATGTGGCCGATCGGGATGTCCGACTCGTCGAGCCCCTTCCACACCTCCCGCCACATCCGGCGGGAGACCTGCCCGTGGATGCGGCTCACGGCGTTGCTCTTGTGGGCCATCTTCAGGGCGAGGATCGTCATGAAGAAAGGCTTTTCCTCGCCGCTCTCCTTGCGCCCCAGCTCCCAGAACTGGGACCAGGAGATCCCGGTCCGCTTCACGAAGCTCGCGAAGTAGTGCTCGATCAGCTCCTTGTCGAACCGCTCGTTGCCGGCCTCGACCGGCGTATGGGTTGTGAAGACCGTCCCCCCGCGGACGATCTCGCTGGCCTCCTCAAAGGAGAGCTTCTCCTCCGTCATCAGGGAGGCGATCCGTTCGAAGAGCAGAAAGGCCGAATGCCCCTCGTTGATGTGGTAGACGCGGGGGCGGATCCCCAGCTTCCGGAGGACCCGGACGCCGCCCATCCCGAGGAGGATCTCCTGCTCGATCCTCGTCCTCGGTTCGGCGCAGTAGAGCCGCTCCGTGATCTTCCGGTCCTGGGGGGTGTTCCGCGGGATGTCGGTGTCCAGAAGGTAGAGCGAGACGCGTCCCACGTTGACCTCCCAGATGTTGGCGAAAAGCGTCCGCCCGGGGAGATCCAGGGAGAGCTGCACGGCCTCTCCCCGGTCGTCCTGGACGATCTTGAGGGGCATGCTGGAGAAGTCGTTTTCCGGATACTCCTCCGTCTGGGCGCCGTTTTTGTCGATCAGCTGCCGGAAGAACCCGTTCCGGTAGAGGAGGCCGAGGCCGACGAGGGGAACGTTCAGGTCGCTGGCCGTCTTCAGGTGGTCGCCGGAGAGGGTGCCCAGTCCGCCGGAGTAGATCGGCAGGCTCTCGTGGAGGCCGTATTCCGTCGAGAAGTAGGCCACCGGCGAGGACCATTTCAGGCCGTTCGAGGGACCGATCTGGGGGGAAGGGGTCCGGTCGCCCATGTAGTCGTCGAACTGTTTGAGGATCTGGCCGTAGAGGTTCAGATAACTGGCGTTTCCCGAGGCCTCCAGGAGCCTCTCGGGGGAGACGGTCTCCAGCATCCGGACGGGGTTGTTGCCCATCCCCTCCCAGAGCTTGGGGTCGAGGGCGGAGAAGAGTTCCCGGGCGCGCGGGTTCCAGGACCACCAGAGGTTGTAGGCGAGCTCCCGGAGCCGGGAGATCTTCTCAGGGAGATTGGCCACCGCCGTGAAGGTCCGGAAGTGGGGCGAGACGGAAACCGTCCCGGCAAAGATGTGTTTCATCTCCGCCTTGAGTTCATCCTCGCTGAGCCTTTCCGCCCGGGAGAGGGAGGCCGCGAGGGCGCACTCGTAGGACTCTTCGTAAATCCGGAAGAAATCCTTCCAGTTCGCCCGGGAGGCCGCGGACCGGGCGCTGGCGCGCATGCAGCGCAGATCCTCCTCGTTCAGCCCGAGAAAATCCCGGAAGATGCCGTTGAGGTCTTCCACGATCGCGGCCGCCGGCCGTCCCAGCCGTTTGAGGAGGATGACCCCGTTGCATTCGCCGGCCGCCTGCAGCGCCCAGAGGCCGAATCCGGCCTGGTCGGTCGTGATCGTCGGCACGGCGTAGGCGGCGCTTTCCAGGGGGGTGTAGCCCCAGGGCTCGTAGTAGGAGGGGAAGACGCCGAGGTCGCAGCCGGCGACGGCCTCGTAGTAGGGCATGTTTAGGAGGCCGTCGTGTCCGTTCATGTAGGTGGGGATGAAGATCACCTGGACCCGGTTCTGGGGGAGGTTTTTCAGGCCGAGACGCTCGCAGGCCTGGAGGATGGGGTCGTACGCCTCGTTGTGCAGCCGGTGGGTGGAGATGGGCGGATTGGCCGGGTCCGGCGGGACGCCGCCGCTTTTCAGGGAAGGGATCAGGTCCGTGTATCCGCTGAGGACGAAGAGAAAGGCGAGCACGGTCTGCTCCGGCCCCGCTTCACGGTTCAGCCGCCCGAGGGCTTCGAGAAAGAGGTCGATCCCCTTGTTGGTGAATTCGCCCCGTCCCGAAATCATCATGATCCGCGTGTCGGAAGGGAATTCCCGGCCGAGGAAACGGGCCGCGGCGGCGAGGAGTTTTTCCCGGGACGTCAGGGCGGAGGTCCGGTCGGCCGCGAGATCGGGGATGTTCTCGATGTCGAGGCCGTTCGGGGTGATCCGGTCCGGCGACCGGCCGAGGAAATTCTTCGCCTCGGCTGCGGTGATCTCGCTCACCGTGGTGAAACAGTCCGCCTCGCGGGCCGAGACCGTCTCCATCGAGCACTTGGCCGTGATGTGGTGGGCGCTTGCCTCCCTCTGCGGCGAGATGTGGTCCATTTCCGTGTAGATGTCCATTCCGGAGGAGGCGAGCGTCCGGCCGAGCATCGTGGCGTGCGTCGTGAAGACGGTGCCGATCTCCGGGGCTCTTTTTTTCAGGCCGAGGAGCCCCGCCCCCGTCATCCACTCATGGAATTGGGCGACGGAGCGCATCCCCTGGGGGCGGACGACCAGGTTGTGGACGGTCTCGATCACCTCGCTGCAGGCGTAGCTGAACATGACCGGTTCCACGTAGTCCCAGCCCCCGGCGATGGAGTCGATGCCGTAGTCCTCCCAGAGGCGGAAGAGCAACTGGTCCCGGTCGTACTTCTGGCCGAAGCCGACGAGGATCGCCTTGGGCCGGCCGGGACCCTTCCAGCGGCCGAAGCGGCAGGGGATCTCCTTGATGGCCACCCCTTCGCGGACCCGGTCCCAGCACTCTTCCTCCGTCTCCTCGAAATCGGGGTTGGTCTTGAGGTCCGGGCCGAGGACGAAGTAACGGTCCCCGAAGGCCCGGGTTGCCTCGGGGAGCTTGCTGGTGATGACCGTGTAGATCCCGCCGACCTTGTTGCAGACCTCCCAGCTCACCTCAAAGAGGAAGTGTTCGCGACTCTGGATCATGGATGCACTCCTTTTTTCGTTTCAGGGTTTGTGAAAAATCGTCGAGGATGTTCATGTAGTGGATATAGGCCTCGTAAGGCGATTCGAAGGGGTTGAAGTAGCGGTGAACGTCCCCGTCGGAAAACCATTTCGTGCACATGTAGTAAAAATGGTCGGATGTCTGGAGCATCCGCCACGTCTCCAGGAGCTTCTCATCCTTCCGCCTGCGGACGGCGGGTTCGAGGGCGTAGAGCGCCCTGGCTGCGTCCCTCTGCAGGGTGTTTCCCAGCCAGGCGGTCGTATCCCGTTCGCTGTCCGCCCAGGAGACGAAGTCGGGGCAGTCGATCTCCCCGGCCGGCTCCTGGAGGGCGGCGGCCTCCGCCGGCGTCCGGAAGCGGAAGGTCGGATCGCGGAGGATTTCCCGGGGAAGCGCCGAAAGAAATTCGAAGATCCCCGTCTCGGGCCACTGGTGTTCGCCGAAGGTCTCGTAGTCCATGAAGAGATTCACGACCGCCGTCTCTCCCCGGATCCGGTGGATCCAGTGGGAATACTTCTCCGCCGTGAGCGGGTATCCGTTCCACGCCTTGTCGGAAAAACGGAAGGCCACGTCGTCCGAGAGGCGGTAATTCCTCAGGAGGAGCTTCAGCTTCCCGCCGCCCGCCGGACGGTAGACCCGGTTCGGGCTTCGCCGGCCCAGGATCTTTTCGGTCCCCTCGGCCAGGATCGCTTCAAAGCCCATCTTCTCCACGGCCGCGGCGAGCGAATTGCTGTAGATCAGCTCCGTGTGGCGGAAGGTCCTCCCCGTCTGGCCGAAAAGGTCCCGGATCCGCTTCCGGTGGCGGAGGACCTGGGCCCGGAACTCCCGCGGCGAAAAGAGGAAGGCAAGGGAGTGGCTGTCCGTTTCGTTGAGGAATTCGACGCATCCCGTCGCGGCCAGGCGGCGGAAGCTCTCCAGGACATCCGGGCGGTGCCGCGCGAACTGGTCGAGGACCGCTCCGCTCAGGGAAAAGGCGACGCGGAAGGCGCCCCCGAACGTTTCGATCCGCTCGCGCAGCAGCTCGTTGGCGGGAAGATAGCACTTCCCGGCGACCCTGTCCAGTATCCGGCGGTTTTCTTCCTCGTCCTCGTAGTCGTGGCGGCGGCCGACGTCGAAGAAGGAGTACCTCCGGAGGCGCCGGGGCTGGTGGACCTGAAAATAGAGGCAGACGCTCGGCATGGGTTATTTACCGCGCTTGGTCAGAAATTGGGCAAATTGAAAATCCGATCCCGGAAGCGCGCGAAAAATGTACAGCACGCGGAGGGATCGGATTTTCAATCTCGGTTTCGTCATGCTCTCATGTTGGCGAGGCGGCGGAGAGCGCCTCTCGGTAGACCGCCGCGATCCGTTCCGCGGCGCTTTCCCAGCGGATCTTCCGGATCTCCTCCCGGGCCTTCTCCGCCATCTCGCCGGCCAGGACGGGATGCGTCAGGACGGCGATGATCTTGGCGGCCATCTCCCGGACATCCCAGAAATCGACCTTCAGGGCGTGCTTCAGGATTTCCGCGACACCTGACTGGCGGGTGAGGATCACCGGGACGTCGTACATCATTGCCTCGAGGGGGGAGATCCCGAACGGTTCGGAGACGCTCGGCA
>JBFYYH010000142.1:0-8113 GCA_041310125.1 Syntrophaceae bacterium
GGTGCGGACCTCGATCTACCGGGATGCGCCCGCCGACTCTCCGATTCCCGCGCCGCCCCCGAAGGCGGCGCCGAAGCCGGCCGCGCCGGTCGAGCCCGTTTTGCCGGAAGCGCCGGTGGAAGCGGTCAAGAAGGAGCCAAAGCCGGCGGCCGAAGCCCCCCGCAGGGAGGCGGAGGCGGAAAAAATGTCCCTGCCGGTCCGGGCGCCGGAACACCGGGGAATCCGGCCGCCTCAGCCGGAGGCGGAGCGAAGGCCGGAGGCTTTCAAGCCGGCCCCGGCAACCCCGAGAAGAGAAATTCCCCGCAAGCCGGAACTGAAAATCACCCGGGATGCCGCCGTTCCGCCGGGACCGGAACGGCCTGTCCGGCCGGACGCGGAGAGAGGCAGGAAGAAGGGAAAGGCCCCCGTCGAGGTCCTGATGGGAGAAACGGCCGTCCCGCGCAAGAAAACGCTGGTCAGGAAACTGGTGGACCGGAAGGACCGGATCATCGAGGTCGAGCGCGAGGATCGGCCCGGGAAGTGGCGCGAGGAGAAGAAGGCCGCCCCCGTCAAGATGAAGAAGACCCAGATCACCACGCCGAAGGCGAGCAAGAGGAGGATCCGGGTCGCCGAGGCGATCAGCGTCGGGGAACTGGCCAAGAGGATGGGCGCCAAGGCGGCCGAAGTGATCAACAAGCTCATCGGCATGGGCCTCATGGTGACCATCAACCAGGCGATCGACTGCGACACCGCCACCCTGATCGCCTCCGAATTCGGCTATCAGGTCGAGGCGGTTCTCAGCGAGAGCGACGAGACCCTCCAGCGGGTGGAGACCCCTCCCGAAAAGCTCAAACCGAGGGCCCCGGTCGTGACGATCATGGGCCACGTCGATCACGGCAAGACCTCCCTCCTGGATGCGGTCCGCGAGACCCACGTGATCGACGGCGAGGCGGGCGGCATCACCCAGGCGATCGGCGCCTACCACGTTCAGATCAAGGGGCGGGACATCGTTTTCCTGGATACGCCGGGCCATGAGGCCTTCACCGCCATGCGGGCGAGGGGCGCCCAGGTGACGGACATCGTCATCCTGGTCGTGGCCGCCGATGACGGCGTGATGGGCCAGACCGTGGAGGCGATCAACCATGCGCGGGTGGCCGGCGTTCCCATCCTCGTGGCGATCAACAAGATCGACAAGCCGGGAGCCGATCCGGGCAAGATCCGTCAGGCCCTTACGGAATACAACCTTCTCTCCGAAGAGTGGGGGGGCGATACGATCTTCTGCGAGGTATCGGCCAAACAGAAGATCGGGATCGAGGAACTCCTGGAGATGATCCTCCTGCAGGCCGACGTCATGGAACTCAAGGCCGATCCGGACCGTCCGGCCCGCGGCGTGATCATCGAGGCCAAGCTCGACCGGGGCCGCGGGCCTGTGGCGACGGTGCTCATCCAGGAGGGGACGCTCCGGGAAGGGGACGCCTTTGTCTCCAAGACGGAATTCGGCCGGGTCCGGGCGATGATCAACGACCAGGGCCGGCGGATCCATGAGGCGGGTCCCGCCATGCCGGTGGAGGTCATCGGCTTTTCCCGCGTGCCGCAGGTGAGCACGGAGTTCATCTGCGTCGAGGACGAGAAGAAGGCCCGCAGCATCGGCGAGTACTGGATCCGGAAGGAGAGGGAGCGGGAGCTGTCCGCGACCTCGAAGATCACCCTGGAGCAGCTCTACCAGAAGATGAAGGAAGGCGTTAAGGAGCTCAACGTGATCGTGAAGGCCGACGTGCAGGGCTCCATCGAGGCCCTCAGCGAGGCCCTGGGCAAGCTCTCCACGGACGACATCCACCTGAAGATCATCCACAGCTCCACCGGCACGGTCACGGAGACCGACGTGATGCTCGCCTCGGCTTCCAACGCGGTGATCATCGGCTTCAACGTCCGGCCGGATCCCCGCGTGGTGGAGGTCGCCGAGCAGGAGGGGGTGGACATCAAGCTCTACGACATCATCTACAATGTGATCGCCGACGTGAAAGCCGCCATGGAGGGCCTCCTGGAACCGGTGTACAAGGAGGTGGTCCAGGGGCGGGCCGAGGTCCGGGAGATCTTCCGCGTCCCCAAGGTGGGGACCATCGCCGGGAGCTATGTGACCGACGGCAAGCTGATCCGGACCTGCAACCTCCGGCTTCTCCGGGACGGCGTCATCGTCTACGACGGCCGGATCGGGTCTCTCCGGCGGTTCAAGGACGATGCGAAAGAGGTGGCATCGGGCTTTGAGTGCGGCATCGGGATCGAGGGGTTCAACGACATCCGGGTGTCGGATGTGATCGAGGCGTACGTCAAGGAGCGGGTCGAACGAAAATTGTAGCTTGAGAACCTCAAAAGTCGCGATCCCCCGCGCGCTGGACATTTTTCGACCCTGCGCCTCCTCGCTTCGCTGCAAAGACGAAACTCGCGCTAAAGCGCTCAAACAAGTCGTCTTTGCGGGCGCTACGCTGCGGGGGCAGGGTGCCCCGAAAAATCTCCAATGCACGCTTCCGGGATGCGCCTTTTTGAGGGGTGTGAAAGTTTTAAGGTATCTGTATGGTGGTCGGAACAGGCCTTGTCGAGCTGAGGATCCCCGGGTGCGGGTCCCTCAAGGAGAAGCGCGGCGTCCTCAGCCGGATCATCCGGCGGACGCAGAATGAATTCAATATCTCCATTGCGGAGGTCGGGGACAACGATCACTGGAAAAAGGCCCGGATCGGTTTCAGCGTGGTGGGCAACGACGAGTCGTATGTCAACGCCAAGCTGGATCACGTCCTGCGGTTCATCGACGGGTTCGGGCTCGCGGAGACGGTTCGCAGCCGGATCGAGATCATGAACCTCGCCGAAGGGATGGATTCAGGCGATTTCACGGGGATCGAAGAAGGAAAGTATGAGTAGCTTCAAGAGGGCGGACCGGGTGGCGGATCTCATCCGGATGGAGATGGCCGATCTGCTTCTCAAGCATGTCCGGGATCCGCGGATCGGTTCCCTGACGATCACCGGTGTGAAGATGACCGATGATCTCCGGACGGCGAAGGTGTTTTTCGTCGAGATGGGCAAGGATGAGTGCAGCGAGGAGGTTTTGGCGGGACTGCGGAGGGCTTCCGGTTTCCTGAGGGGTGAACTGGGACGGAGGCTGAAGCTCCGCTTTGCCCCGGAGCTCCTGTTTGCGTACGATCCCTCCTTCGCCTATGGGAACCGGATCGAGCGCCTGCTTTCGGACATCCGCCGGGAAGAGGAGAGCCATGATTCAGAAAATTAGCGAACTGATCGACCGCAGCCGGGTTTTTCTGATCACCACCCATGAGCGGCCCGACGGGGATGCCATCGGCTCCTCGCTGGCCCTTTACCATATGCTGCAGGGGATGGGGAAAGAACCCGTCGTCTACTGCCAAGACGAAACGCCTGAAAATTACCGCTTCCTGCCAGCGAGCGACCGGATCGTGGTCGAGCTTCCCCCTCCCGACTCCTTCGATGCCGCCTTCATTCTCGACTGCGGTGAGCTCAGGCGCGTCGGAAGGGAAGCGGAGCGGATCGCGTCCGTGTCCCGCCTGGTGAACATCGACCACCATGTCTCCAACGGCGGTTTCTGCGACACCACCCTGATCGACACCGAGGCGAGCTCCACCGGGGAGCTGATCTTCCGGATCGCGTCCCATATGGGGTATGAGATCGGCGCGGAGATGGCCTCCTGCATCTATACGGCGATCCTCACCGATACGGGCGGGTTTCGCTACGGGAACGCCGGTTCGGGCGCGCTTCTCGCCGCGGCGGACCTGGTTTCCCGCGGCGCACACCCCCAGTGGATCTCGGAGAATGTCTACGAGGCGAACCCGCCGGCGAAGATCCGCCTGCTGGCGGCGGTTCTCCCGACGCTGAGCCTTGACGAGGACGGGAGCGTCGGGTCCCTCGTGGTGATGCGGCAGGCGCTGTCCGAGGCCGGGGCGATGCCGGAACATACCGAGGGTTTCGTTGATCTGCCGCGGACCATCCGCGGGGTGCAGATTTCGATCCTCTATTCGGAGATGCCGGACGGCCGTTTCAAGCTCAGCATGCGCTCCAAGGGCACGGTCAACGTGGAGCGCGTGGCGCGCGCCTTCGGCGGCGGAGGGCATCTCAACGCCGCGGCCTGCATGGTGGCGGGAGAGCTTCCGGACATCCGCCGGCGGGTGCTGGAGGTGATCCGGTCGTTTCCCTCGCCGTCATGAACGGGATCCTCGTCATCGACAAGCCCGCGGGACGGACCTCCCGGGCGGTGGTTGAGGAGGTCCGGAAAACGCTCGGGATCCGGAAGGCGGGCCATACGGGGACCCTGGATCCGCTGGCGACCGGCGTGCTGCCCGTCTGCCTGGGCGAGGCGACGAAGCTGGTCCAGTTCCTGGCGCTCGACGACAAGGAGTACCGGGTCACCCTTCTTCTGGGGGTCCGGACCGACACCCTCGACACCGACGGGGCCGTCGTCTCCCGCGAGGAACCCCGCGTAACTCGGGAGCAGGTGGAGGCGGTCCTGATGGGGCTCACGGGAAAGCGCGTACAGGCGCCGCCCCGTTATTCGGCGGTCAAGTTCCAGGGAAGGGCCCTCTACGACTGGACCCGCAGGGGGATCGATGTCGAGGTGCCGGCGAGAGAGGTGGAGGTCTACCGGATCGGGATCGGCGAGTTCCGGCTTCCCGAGGTGACCTTTACGTTCTCCTGCTCGATGGGAACCTACATCCGTTCCCTTTGCGCGGAGGCGGGAGAAATCCTCGGATGCGGGGGGTGCATGTCGGCCCTCCGCCGGACGCGCAGCGGCTGTTTCAGCGAGGGGCAGGCCGTCCCGTTGGAAGGGGGGACGGAAGCGGAGAAGAAGTCTCTCTGGTCGGTGCAGCGGATCCCGATGGAGGAGACCCTGCCCGGTCTGGCCTCGATCGACGCGGATCCGGCGCTGGCGGGTTGGTTGAGGAACGGCTATCAGCCGGACGGAGAGGCGCTGGCCCGCCATCATATTCCTTTTCTTGCCGCCGGGGATGTGGTAAAATTCACAACCAACGGAAGTCGACTGGTGGCTGTCGGCCGGATGCTCCTCGGTTCGGAAGAACTGACTTCGGCAGAGGAAAAAAAAAGGCAGGCGGTCAGGATATTGCGGGTATTTAACGATTGATGCGGAAGGCCCCCGGGCCGGCGACCGCGAATAAAGGGAGGACGAAAGACGTGTTGGATGTGGAAAAAAGAAAAGAGATCATCGGCAGCTATCAGTTTCACGACAAGGACACGGGATCTCCGGAGGTCCAGATTGCCCTTCTCAGCGCCAGGATCGAATACCTGACGGAACACTTCAAGACCCACAAGAAGGATCACCATTCCCGGCGCGGGCTTCTCAAGCTGGTAGGACAGCGGCGGAGGCTTCTGGACTATGTGAAGAACAAGGACGTGGAACGCTACCGGAGCGTGATCCAGCGGCTCGGACTCAGGAAGTAACCTGGGTAAAGGGTGCGGGGTGTCGTTGCGGAGTAGGAAGTAAGGAGTGGGGAGCGGGCGGAAAAAGTCCGCTCCCTTCTCCCTACTGCCTACTCCTTCCATGCCCCGCACGGACCAACCAGAATAGAGAGGAAATTATGAGCAAACTTTTCAGTGCGGATTTTGCGGGGAGGAGCATCTCCCTCAAGACAAACTATGTCGCGGGGCAGGCGGACGGCGCCGTCCTGGCGCGCTACGGGGACACGGTGGTCCTGGTGACGGCCGTTTCCCTGAAGACCATCCGGGAGGGGGTCGATTTTCTTCCCCTGACCGTGGATTACCAGGAGATGACCTTCGCGGCGGGGAAGATCCCCGGCGGCTTCTTCAAGCGGGAAGGGCGTCTCAATGAAAAGGAGATCCTCACTTCGCGGATCATCGACCGGTCCATCCGGCCCCTTTTTCCAAAGCACTATTTTCACGAGACCCAGCTGATGGCCTCCGTCCTCTCCGTGGACGGCGAGAACGACTCCGATGTCGTGGCGATGCTGGCCGCTTCCGCGGCGCTCGAAGTCTCGAACATCCCCTTCAAGGGACCGATTGCCGGGGTGCGGGTCGGCCGCGTGGAGGGCGCCTTCGTCTGCAACCCCTCGGCCGCGCTTCAGGAGAAAAGCGATCTCAACCTGTTCCTGGTGGGACGGAAGATCGTTCCCGGCACGCAGGGAAGGGACTACGACGTGAACCTCGTCATGATGGAGGGGGGGGCGGACGAGGTCGGCGAGGACGTGATCGTCGATG
This sequence comes from Syntrophaceae bacterium, assembly GCA_041310125.1. Lineage (GTDB taxonomy): Bacteria > Desulfobacterota > Syntrophia > Syntrophales > UBA5619 > JAKAFS01. The sequence continues at coordinate 6,226 of JBFYYH010000142.1, forward strand.
CGATCGACTTCGGTCTCGAGGCGATGCGGCCGGTGATTGACCTGCAGGACCGGATGCGCCAGGAGACGGGCAAGGCCAAGCGCGCCGTGGAGATTCCGCTCATCGACGAAGCGCTGGCGGCGAAAGTGGCCGATGCAGCGCTGCCGGGACTGAAGGAGGGATACGGCCTTGCGGTCAAGATGGAGCGTTATGCGAAGCTCGACGAGGTCCGCCGGGGCGTCGTCAAGACGCTCGCGGCCGAGGGTCCCTCACGCAAGCCGGAGATCCTCGAGATCATCGAATCGCTCGAGAGGCGCATCCTCCGGGAGATGATCCTCAGCGGGAACCGGAGAATCGACGGCCGTTCCAATACGGAGATCCGTCCGATCAGCTCCGAGATCGGCCTCCTGCCGCGCGCCCACGGCTCGGCCCTCTTCAACCGGGGGGAGACGCAGGCGCTGGTGACCGTGACCCTGGGGACCTCGCATGACGAGCAGCGGATGGACTACATCGCCGGCGAGGAGAGGCGCTCCTTCCTGCTCCACTACAATTTCCCGCCCTTCAGCGTGGGCGAGGCCAAACCCCTCCGCAGTCCCGGGAGGCGGGAGATCGGCCACGGCGGCCTTTCCCGGCGGGCCCTCCTGCCGGTATTGCCGTCGAAGGAATCGTTTCCCTACACGATCCGCGTCGTATCGGACATCCTCTCCTCCAACGGTTCCTCTTCGATGGCCACCGTCTGCGGCGGCTGCCTTTCCCTGATGGACGCAGGTGTGCCGATCCGGGACACCGTCGCCGGGATCGCCATGGGCCTGCTGAAAGAGGGCGAGCGGGTGGTCATCCTCTCCGACATCCTCGGCGACGAGGATCATGCCGGGGACATGGACTTCAAGGTCTGCGGGACGGAAAAGGGCGTGACTTCTCTGCAGATGGACATCAAGATCGACAACCTGACCGGGGATATTCTCCGCAAGGCCCTGGCCCAGGCCCGGGACGGGCGTCTCTTCATCATCGGCAAGCTGAGGGAGACGATCACCCAGCCGAGACCGGACATCTCGATCTACGCGCCGCGGATCACCACGGTCAAGGTTCGGCCGGACAAGGTTCGCGACGTGATCGGTTCCGGCGGCAAGAACATCCGCCAGATCGTGGCGGAGACGGGCGTGGAGATCAACGTGGAGGATGACGGCACGGTGACCATCGCCTCCAGCGACGCGGACGCCGCCGCACGGGCCGTGGCGATGGTGAAATGGCTGACCGAGGACGCCGAGGTCGGCAAGATTTACCGCGGGACGGTCAAGAAGATCGTCGATTTCGGCGCCTTCGTCGAGATCCTGCCCGGGACGGAGGGGCTGCTCCACATCTCGCAGCTCGCCAAGGAGCGGGTGAACAAGGTCACCGACATTCTCGGGGAAGGGGACGAGGTGATGGTCAAGGTGCTGGAGGTGGACAAGCAGGGGAAGATCCGCCTCAGCCGAAAGGAAGCGCTGGGGAGCAATGGTCAGTAAGACCATTCTGGACAACGGCATCCGGGTGATTTCCGAGGAGATCGACCATGTCCGGTCGGTCTCCATCGGAGCCTGGATCGAAAGCGGCTCCCGTCACGAGGACGGCCCGGCCAGCGGGACGGCCCACTTCATCGAACACATGCTGTTCAAGGGAACAGCGCGCCGCTCCGCCTTCGATATCGCCGCCGCCATCGACTCCGTCGGCGGCGTGATGAACGCCGCGACGGGGAAGGAACAAACCTCCTTCTACATCAAGATTCCGGACCCTCACCTCGCCCTGGCCATCGATCTGCTGGCCGATCTCTTCACCGGTTCCCTGTTCGACGAGGCGGAGATCGACCGGGAGAGATCGGTCATTCTCCAGGAGATCCGGATGGTCGAGGATACCCCTGATGATTTCATCC
>JBFYYH010000143.1:0-4396 GCA_041310125.1 Syntrophaceae bacterium
GTCTTCCGATCCAGATCGTCAGCGGGAGGAGAGGCAGGGCGAGGAGAAAATACCCGCCGACGGCCGGGGTCCAGAGGCCGCCCAGCCCATGGCTGGCGATGATGATCAGGCTGGACGGGAAGAAGTAGCCCTGGAGGGTGGCCCGGAAGCGGTCGGGCGGCCATCGCCGGAGAACGCCGTAGATCGCAATCGGGGGGCCGTTGGAGTTGTAGGCGCCACCCAGGATTCCGGCGAGAAAACCGAAAGGGTAGGCCGCCCATTCCCCCTTCAGCGCCAGCAGCCGGGGTTTGAAGAGCGAATAAGAGGAAAAGCCGATGATGATCAGGGCGAGGATGATCTTGCCCGCATTTTCGTAAGGTCCCTTGAGGAGGAGGAGGCCGAGGGGGATTCCCGGCAGGGTGGCGACCAGCAGCCGCCAGGTGCTCCGGAAATCGATCGTCCGCCAGTCCTCGATCAGGATTGCCAGCGCAAGGAGTGACGCGATCAGGGCGATCAGCGGGGTGGCCGTTTTCATGCCGATGGAGGTCATCGCCAGAAGCGGCATGGCGACCAGGGCGTTGCCGAAGCCGAAGACGGCGCGGACCAGGGTCGAGAGAAAGATGATCAGTAGAACCGCCACTGCGGTGCCGTCAAGAATCATGGCTTCATTCCAGAAGGACCTTTGCCGGACAGGGGTCCGAACCCGGCGTGACCCCCCCTTGAGGATCTACGGCGGGGATGAAAAGGGCCGGGCAGGTTCGTCCTTCGGGAGACCGCAGAAGAGACCATCCTGCCCGGTCCGGATTTCTGGATCAGGGCTTCAGGGCCTCCTCGAGAATTCCGAGTTCCGCGAGGATCGGCTCCAGCCTCTTCTTGCTGAGGGCCCGGTCCTCGTTGGAGCGGGGAAGCTCGATGTTGAGGGTTCCCTTGAAGCCCACTTTCATCAGGTTTGCGAAGACCCGCTTGAAGTCGATCTTCCCGTTCCCGACGGGGAGATGATAATCGAGGACCAGGTCGTTGTCGCTGACATGGGTGCTGATGATCCGGTCGGGGAAGGCGTCGATGAAGGACTCGGGGCCCCCGGGCAGAAGGCTCGCGTGGGCGATGTCGAGGGTGAGGCCGAAGTACTTCGAGGGGATGGCGTCAAAGACCCGCTTCAGCTCCTCGACGGTGACGCCCAGGTAGGCGATTTCCGCCGCCTCGTGGATCTTGTTCATGTTCTCGATCCCGATCGGGAGTTTGTACTTTTCGGCCAGCTCGACGACGGGGGTGTAGGTCCTGATCAGGCAGTCGAAGACGTGGTCCATGAAAAGGCTGAAGTGGTACCCGAAATGGAGCACCACATATTCCGCCTCCAACTGGTGGGCGAGCTCGACGTAGTCCATCAGGTGCTGCTGGACGGCCTTGCGGACGGTCGGTTCGATCTCGGCGGCGTTGACGAAAGAGGCCGAGTGCAGGCCGTACTTCACGCCGGCCATGTCCCGGAGCTTCCGGATGCCGCTGATCCGCTCGGCGTTCCATTTGTCCAGAAAGTTGTTCGGGTTGTTGCAGCTCAGCTCCATCCAGGGGAAGCCGTTCTCCTTCGCAAAGGGAAAGTACTCCTCCAGGGGTTGCGGTCCGGCGTTAAAACAAAGCTTCATCTCATTCTCCTCCAATCGTTGTTTAAGGTAATCCCTTGCATCCGCATTTTTCGCTTCAGGCCGCCGCCCGGGACGGGCGTCCCTCGCATGTTTGAGGAGACGATGGGGATTCGGCCGGGGAGATGTTCATCCCGGATGCCCCCCAGGAGGGGTGCCTCCCGGAATCGTCTCCATTTCCTTGAGAACCTCCGCCAGGGTGGAGGGCAGTTCACCCCCGAAGCGCTCCCGCATTCCCAATCCGGCGCACCAGAGGAGCTTCTCCCTGGCGGCGCGGGACATCTCGGCGGGCAGCCCCATGGCCTCGATGGTCGCGATCACCTCCTCCATCTCGTGGGCCATCCTCTCCGCATTCACGGCTCCCTTGGTCATCTGCAACCGGGCGGTCTCCAGGAACGGCACCCTGTCGAGCGACTCGGCGATCGAACCGAGGACCGTCTCGTCGACGCCGTAGCGGTGGGTTGCCGTCAGCAGTTCGAGGAGCAGGGAGAGCAGACCTTTCATGAAGATGCTGCGGAGCAGCTTGATGGCGGAGGCCTGACCCGGCCGGTCGCCGATGATGCGGATGTTCATCCCGTAAGGTTGCATGCATTCCAGAAAACGGCCGGCGCCCCTGCCCGAGGCGAAGATCGGCACCCGGTGGAGATAGGTGGGGATCGCCCCCATCATCGCTGCGTCGGCGAAGAGCGCCCCGGTTTTCTCCACGATCCCGGCAACCTCTTCCTTGACGGCCGGAGCGGCCGTGTTCACGTCCGCCCAGAGGTGCCCCCCGCCGAGGAAGGGCGCCGCCTCTTTTGCGACCGAGACGGCCATTGCGCCGGTCACGCAGGAGATCACGATCTCCACGCGGGAGAGCAGATCCTGAACCGTCGCCGACCGGACGGCCCCGATTTCGACCGCCCGGCGGCCGATCGCCTCCGCATAGGGCGGGATTTCCTGCATCCGGTCGTAAAAATGGATCCCGTCCACGCCCGCCTGCTTCAGTCCCTTTGCCAGGCCGTGGCCTGCTCCGCCAAAACCGATGAAACCCAACTTCATCTTTCCACTCCCGCCGCTACCAGCGGTCCACCGTGTAAAGGGGCATCTTTTCCCGGAGCAGCTCCGCCGAGCGGAAGGGGTTGTAGATGCCGCAGGTGCAGGGCTCTGCGAGCAGAACGCTGCCGTCAAACGCGCTGACCTTGCCCGTCTTCACCCGGCGGATCATGTCCTTGACCAGATAGGGGGAGACGACGCCATGGCCGCACATCGTAGTGAATTCGCGGATGTCGGCCGGCGGAAGGCGGTCCGTGTTCCCATGGATGCCGAGCGAGAGGTTCACCATGTGGGGGGTGATGCCGAGCTCTGCGGCAAGCTCCCTCACGCGGTCGGTGACCCCGCTGACCATGATCGAGATCCCCTCATTTGCCTCCTGGATCAGGATGAGCGCCTTCTTGAGCTTCTCCCGGTCGTTGAAGACCGAGTAGACGCGCGTCCCCTCGACGGTGATGCTGTCGAGGATCTCCTCGTTCGTGACCCCGCTGTACATGTTGCGGCGCAGCGACGTCGGGATCATGTTCACCGGCCCCGCCTGGTAGAGCAGTTCGACCAGGTGGCGCACCTTCGGGGCGCTCCCCTTGTAATTAAACCCGCGCGCCGGATAGATGAACAGGACATATTCCTTCTCCAGTGATTCCAGACTGCCTTCCCGGTGCAAACTGTGCGTCATAGATCTGTCCTTTTCTTTTCGTCCTAAGCTTCGATGTTTAGCAGCCCTGCTTCTCCGGGGTTTCCCAGGCCCGCCCGAGGCCCATATTGACCTTGGCGTTCGGCCGCCAGGTGAAGCCCTCGGCCCGGATGCTCTCCAGCACCTCCTCCGGGATCTTGAGCCCCGGCTCGACGATCGTGCAGGCGTCGACGCAGAAGACGCTGTCCACCTCCCGGGCGACCTCCTTCAGGGTGCGGAGGATGCCGCGGAGTTCGTCCCGCTTCACATTGATCTCGATGATCGCGGAGAGGACGCGCTCCCCGAGCATCTCGGGCTTCAGATCCCCGGTCTCTTCGTTCGCGATCATGGAGTGGATCGGGTTGTGGGGCTCGATCTTGTGGACGCCGGCACGGGCGATTGCCCGGGTGATCTTCTGGATGTCCGCAATCGACATCCCGAGCGTCGGCCGGCCGATCTCGATGGCCACACCGACCTCGCCGTGCTTGACGCGGAGCGTCACGTCGTTCGTCTTGGACTCCTCGGTGCCGCGCCCCTGGATGCCGGTGGCCGCGTGAGTGGCGCTGGGATCGCTGAAATACCGGCGCAGCGCCCGCGGGTAGTCGTACACGTCGGGCGATTCGGCGATCGCATCCACGGGACAGTGGGCTGCGCGCAGACAGGTGCTGCATTCGTAGCAGACATCCGGATCGATGCGGCTCTTGATTCCGTCATAGCGGATCGCGGCCGTGGGACAGTAGGGTTGGCAGCGGCCGCACCCCACGCAGATTTCTTCATGGATCATCATCGGTTCTTACCTCTTTGCGGAAAGGGTCAGGGCCTCTCTTCGGCCCGTGGGTTCCGGGAACGGGATGACACCGGTGGTTTTCGGCCGGAGCAGGGCCGCTTCTCCGGCGCCGACGGTCTTTCCGGAATGGATCAGGGCGTGGAGCGTTCCGGCGGCGGAGATGTCTCCGAGGAGGGACCCTCCGACCGGTTTTCCTCCGACGAGGAACAGCTCGCGCCGTACCTTGTCTTCCGGTTTCGCGTACGAGATCACCTCCGCCCCGTCCACCGGCGGGCCGAGGATCACCATCGC
>JBFYYH010000144.1:0-10244 GCA_041310125.1 Syntrophaceae bacterium
CCCAGTCGGGGCAGATGACCGGGCATTGCCCGGCCGGGGCGGTGAAACGGGCGTTGGGATGGGCCGCCGGCTCCTTTCCGCCGGGGGTCCAGTCGCGGCCCTTCCAGTCGATCGCATGGGCCGGGGCGCCGTTCATCCCCTCCCACCAGATATCGCCGTCGTCGGTCAGGGCGCAGTTGGTGAAGATGGTGTTCTCTTGGATGGTGTCCATTGCGGACGAGTTGGAGTCATAGGAGGTGCCTGGGGCGACGCCGAAGAAGCCGTATTCGGGGTTGATCGCATACGGCCGCCCGTCCGGACCGATCTTGATCCAGGCGATGTCGTCGCCGACGCACTCGCACCTCCAGCCGGGGATGGTCGGCTTGAGCATCGCCAGGTTGGTCTTCCCGCAGGCGGAGGGGAAGGCCGCGGCGATGTGGTATCGCTTCCCCGCCGGATTCGTCAGACGGAGGATCAGCATGTGCTCGGCCATCCACCCCTCCCGCTTCGCCATGGCCGAGGCGATCCGCAGCGCCAGAGATTTCTTTCCCAGGAGGGCGTTTCCACCATAGCCGCTCCCGTAGGACCAGATGAGATTCTCCTCCGGGAAATGGCTGATGTATTTCCGTTCCATCGGCGCGCACGGCCAGCTGGAATCCTTTTGCCCCGGGGCGAGCGGCGACCCGACCGAATGGAGGCAGGGGATGAACTCGCCCTCTGCGCCGAGCTTCTGGAGCACTGCGGTTCCGACGCGGGTCATGATGTGCATGTTGCAGACCACGTAGAGGCTGTCCGTGATCTCGACGCCGATCTTGGCGATCGGCGAATCGATCGGGCCCATGGAAAAGGGGATCACGTAGAGGGTGCGGCCCCGCATGCAGCCGTTGTAAAGGCCCCTCATCTTCGTCTTCAGTTCCTCGGGGCTGATCCAGTTGTTCGTCGGGCCCGCGTCTTCCTTCCGCGCGGTGCTGATGTAGGTGCGCGCCTCAACCCGGGCGACGTCGCTCGGTTCGGAACGGAAGAGAAAACTGTTCGGACGTTTGGCGAGGGGCACGGCCATCCCGCCCGCCACCATCCGGGCCATCAGGCGATCATACTCCTCCGGGCTGCCGTCGCACCAGGAGACGGAGTCCGGCCGGCACAATCCGGCCACTTCACGGACCCAGTCGCTGAGTCTGTTGTGCTTCGCCGACATGCGCAAACCTCCTTGATCCGGGGGATCAGGGGCCAGTCATGGGATCAAAAAGCAGAGGCTGGTCTCTGTCGAAAGGACGCCCTAGCGAAGCCGTCCCCAGATGAACCTCCCCGCAGCAAGCTGCAGGGCATCTCACGGTGGGCATCTTCCCTGAAATCGAAGCAAGCAGGGGAATCTGGCCCTGAGAGATTCAAAGCTTTTGTTACGAGTTCGTTACCGCTTCACCTCGATCCCGGCGAGCTTTTCGTAGTAGCGGACCAGGGCGCTGTGGTCGTTCTCCCCCATGCCCGCATCCCGGAGGGAAAGCATCATCTTCATCGCCTCCTCCGTGAGCGGCGTCGGCGCATCGATCCCTTTGGCCGTGTCAAGGACGTTGTTCAGATCCTTGATGTGGAGATTGATCCGGAAGCCGGGCTTGAAATTCCGGCTCATCATCATCGGGGCTTTGGCGTCCATCACGGTGCTTCCGGCCAGTCCTCCCCGGATCGCCTGATAGACGAGGTCCGGGTTGACGCCCGCCTTGGTCGCCAGGACCAGGGCCTCGGAGACGGCGGCGATGTTGGCCGCGACGACGATCTGGTTGGCCAGTTTCGTCACGTTGCCCGCCCCGATCTCCCCGCAGAGGACAACGGAGGCGCCCATCGTTTTCAGGACGGGGAGAAACTCATCGAAGTCGGCCTGGGTGCCGCCGACCATGATCGAGAGCGTCCCGTCGACCGCCTTCGGTTCACCGCCGCTGACGGGGGCGTCCAGCATCCGGATCTTCTTCTTCGCCAGCGCGGCGGCGACCTCCCGGCTGACCAGGGGGGCGATGGAGCTCATGTCGATCAGGATCGAGCCCGGCTTCATGGCCTCAATGAGGCCGTCCTTTCCGAGGACGACCTCCTGCACCTGGGGGGAGTTGGGGAGCATCGTGATGATCGCATCCGCCTTCGCGGCGACGTCCTTCGGGGAGGCGCCCTTTTCCGCCCCCGCCTTCACCACTTCATCGACCGCCGCGGACATGATGTCGTACACCACCAGGGAATGGCCCGCCTTCAGAAGATTCTTGCTCATGGGTTTCCCCATGATTCCCAGTCCGACAAAACCGATTTTTTTCATCTCTCTTCACTCCGTTTCTGGTAGGGTTTGCGGCCAAACGCGGTCGGCCGGGTTTCTCTTCGGGTCCGGCGCGGGGATCCTCCCCGGCGGCGCCGGAGAAGGGCATCGCCTCAGAGGCTGTATCCGTGTTCCGCCAGCCAGGCGAGCGAGCCCGGCGTGTCGGGCGTCGGAATGTACTCCATCGCCACGTATCCGCCGTAACCCGACCGGTCGAACTGCGCCAGCAGCGACCGGAAGTCGGTCTCCCCGGTACCGGGCTGGTGGCGGCCGGGGCAGTCGGCGATCTGGATATGGCCGATCCGGTCGAGGTGGTCGCGGAGGATCGCCTCCGGGTCTTCGCCTTCGCGCCGGGAGTGGTAGACGTCGAACTGCAGAAAGGCGTTCGGGTGGCCGATCTCCCGCAGCAGTCCGAGAACATCGCCGCAGCTGTTCAGGGCGAAACCGGGCATGTCGAGGTGGTTGATCGGCTCCACCATCAGGCGGATCTCCTCTTTCCCCAGCGTTTCGGCCGCGTATCGGATATTCTCCTTCAGGTTTTCCCGGGTTTTTTCCTTCGGAATCCCCGGACCCTTCAGGCCGACCAGGCAGTTCATCCGGGAGAGTCCGAACTTCCGGCCGGCCTGGACGGCCTTCGCGATCCCTTCCCGAAACTCCTCCCGGCGGGCCGGGTCGGCCGCGGTTCCGCGGTCCCCGCCCGCCCAGTTGCCGGCGGGGAGGTTGCAGAGGATGAGCCGGAGGCCGGTCTCTTTCAGGCGGGCCTGGACCTCGTCCTGGTCGAAGTCGTAGGGAAACATGAACTCCACGGCCTCGAACCCCGCTTTCCGGGCGGCGGCGAATCTTTCCATGAAGGGAATTTCCGTAAAGAGAAAGGTCAGGTTGGCTGCAAAGCGCGGCATATCTATCCTCCTGTCTGTTTTATGATACGGATCGCTCAGGCCTTCAAGGCGCGGAGGGCTTCGCGTCCCCGGTCGATGATCATGTTCGTCTCGTAGGACCAGGTGATCATCTGCATCCCCTGGCCGATCCAGTAGCGGAGATCGTCAATGCCGGGAATGTGGTTTCCGGACGCCTTGCCGTTCTTCCTGCAGGCATCGACCACCTTCTGGACGGCCGCCCGCATCTCCGGGTGGTTCCCCTGTCCGGGGTAGCCCATGTCCAGGGAGAGGTCCTGCGTGCCCATCATCGCCACGTCGATCCCCGGGACGGCCGTGATCGCCTCCACGTTTCCGATCGCCACAGCGCTCTCCATCTGGGCGATCAGCAGGGTTTCCTCGTTCACGGCGCGGAAATAATCGGCCGCCTGCTGGAACTCCTGCCTCTCCTTCTGCCGGTAAACCGGCACCGCGGCGCCCCGCTTCCCCTCGGGGGGGTATTTCCCGAAACGGACCAGGTCCTCCGCCTCCTCGACCGTGTCGAGATGGGGAACCCAGATCCCTTCCGCTCCCATGTCCAGGGTCTTCGCGACGTAGGCGTAGTCGAGACGGGGAATCCTTACCACGCTGGTGATCCCGGTCTTCCTGGCGAACTCCAGGATGGGGGCGATGTCGGACATGTCGAAGCAGGCGTGTTCCATGTCGATGACGAAATAGTCGAAGCCGGCGATTTCGAGGATCTCGGCGATGTTGATGTTGCGCGCCTCCTTGATCATCGTCCCGAAGACCTTTTCCCCGTTCCGGAGTTTTCTTTTGACTTCGTTGGTTCTCATGAAGATTCTCCTCTTTCTGTTGCTGTGGTCCGGGTCCCAAAATGGTTACGAACGGAAGATTCCCCGTGTCGGCGCCACCGCGCCTTCTCGCGCTGTGCTTATACCATATCGGGTGGGGGGAAGGACAGTCCCTTTTTGGGGGAGGGAATGGGGAAAGGGGGGCGGATGCCGCCCCCCTCCGGGCTCAGTGGGCTTCCTCCATCGCTCCCGCGATGTACATCATCGAGAGCAGCATGAAGACGAGTGTCTGGATGAGGGAGATGAAGATCTTCAGGACCAGGATCGGGAGCGGCACCAGGAGGGGAACCAGCAGAAAGAGAACCGCCACGACGATGTGCCCTCCCTCGATGTTTCCGAAGAGCCGCACGGACAGGGAGAGGGGCCGGGAGAGGTGGCTGATGATTTCGATCGGCAGCATCAGCGGGGTGAGCCACCAGACCGGTCCCATGAACTGCTTGATGTATTTGAATCCGTGGACCCGGACCCCGACCACGTGGGTCATCACGAACACCACGACGGCCATGGACACCGTCGTGTTGAGGTTGGCCGTCGGCGATTCGAATCCGGGGATCAGGCCGAGCAGGTTCGAGGTGAGGATGAAGATGCCCAGCGTCGCGATCAGCGGAAAGAACCTTTTTCCTTTGGACCCCATCGTTTCGATCAGGAGGCTGTCGAGCTGGCTGACGATCAGCTCCACGACGTTCTGGAACCTTCCCGGAACGAGGTTCAACCGGCGGGTGGCGAGGAAGGCACAGAGGATGAGAAAGGCCAGCACAAGCCAGGTGTAGGTGATGTGGTTCGGCACAAAGTGATTTTCGAACAGGGATACAGGGTGCATCGGGTTATCTCGCCTCCTCGATTCGGTTTTTTCTGGACAGCACCAGAAGGGTCGTCAGGACGATGTTGAGAACGACGATGGAAAGGCCGATGACCAGGCCGATCACGTCGACGCGGTCGCCGGAGATGATCCAGTAGAGCACGAAGGCCGTCACGGCCAGACGGAGATAGTAGCGGACCAACAAAGCGGTTTTTGCCCGGCTCGGGTGTTTCGCAAAGGCGCTCAGCAGGTTGCGGTAGAGCCAGTGAAAATTAACGATACTGATCAGGCCCCCGCAGAGAATCCCGAGGCTGAAGCGGGTGGACTGCAGGAGAAGGCTCCCGGCGGCGAGCGCCGCCAAGAGGATCCAGTTCGTGATCTCAAGCCTTTTTTGGAGGGGGTCTTTTTCGGTGCGGTTCACTTTTCACACACGTGATGATCGGTTTTTCATCCCGGAAGCTCTTCTGGATCAGGGCATAGATATTCCGGAAACCGGCGGCGATCCCAATGACCAGGAAAAGGAGGGTGAAGTAGGGTTCCGTCCCCAATTTCCGGTCCAGCCAGGATCCCAGAAAGAGGCATCCGAAGATGGCCAGGACCATGGCGATGCCGATGCTGCTGGCGTAGGCCATCTGGACCGCGGATTTTTTCGTCTCCTTGTCCACCGCGCGCCTCTTAGCACAGTCGGAATCGTGAAGTCAAACGAAAAAGGAGAGGGCTTTCCCCGGTTTTCCGCCCCGGGGATCGGGAAGCCGAGTGTTCGCGGCAGACCCGGCGCAGCAGGGTGCGGGCGACCCGCTTCTCATCCGGCGGCCGGCCGCCTGCGGTACCAATCGATCGTCTTCGCGAGCCCTTCGCGGAATCCGGTCCTCGCGCGGAATCCAAATTCCGCGAGGGCCCGGGTCGTATCGAGCATCCGCCGCGGCTGTCCGTCCGGCTTTGTCGGATCCCAGACGATCCTCCCCCGGAATCCAGTCAGCTCCGCGATCAGCCCCGCCAGCTCCCGGATCGAAATTTCGAAGCCGGCGCCGATGTTGACCGGCTCCGGCTTGTCGTATTTCATCGTGGCGAGAACGATCGCCTCGGCGGCATCCTCCACGTAGAAGAACTCGCGGGTCGCCGAGCCCGTTCCCCAGACGACGATCTCCTCTGCGCCGTCGCGCACGGCGTCCACGCACTTCTTGATCAGGGCGGGGATGACGTGTGAGGAGCGGGGATCGAAATTGTCCCCGGGGCCGTAGAGGTTGACCGGAAGGAGAAAGATCCCGTTGAAACCGTACTGCCGGCGGTAGGCCTGGGTCTGGACGAGCATCATCTTCTTGGCCAGGCCGTAGGGGGCGTTCGTCTCTTCGGGATAGCCGTTCCAGAGGTCATCTTCCCGGAAGGGCACCGGTGTGAACTTGGGATAGGCGCAGATCGTCCCCAGGGCGACGAACTTGTCGATCCCGCGCAGATGACCTTCGTGGAGGAGCTGCACCCCCATGATGATGTTGTCGTAGAAGAGCGAGCCGGGGTTCTCCTGGTTGAACCCGATCCCGCCGACCTTCGCGGCCAGGTGGACGACGATGTCGGGGCGCTGCTCGTCGTAGAGGCGGCGGACGTCCTCGATGCGGGTCAGGTTGTATTCGGGGAGATCCGCGGCCTGCAGGTTCGAGAACCCGTGCGCCTCGAAGGTCCGGATGAGATGTTTGCCGAGAAATCCCTTCCCGCCGGTGATCGTGATCCGCTTGTCTCTCATCGTTACTCCCGTAACCATTTGTGAAGGGAGGGGCTGCGGCGGGGGCGCATTGGAGATTTTTTCGGGTCGAAAAAAGGTCCGTGCCCCGGCGAAGTTCCCTCCCGGCCGGCTCAGCCCATCCGATGATTGCCGCAGGCAAATCCTGCGTCGACGAGTGTCTTCTCCTTTTCGGCGATCTCCATGTCGGCTGCGATCATCATCTCGATGAGCTGCTCGAAGCCTACCTTCGGCTCCCAGGAGAGGGCTTTCCGGGCCCTCGTCGCGTCGCCGAGCAGCACATCCACCTCCGTCGGACGGAAGTAGCGAGGATCGATCTCCACGTGGCGCGCCATGTCGAGGTCGAGTTTCGTGAAGACCTTCTCGGCGAACTCGCGCACCGAGTGGGTTTCCCCGGTGGCGATGACGAAATCGTCGGGCTTCTCCTGCTGGAGCATCCGCCACATCGCTTCGACGTAGTCCCCTGCGAATCCCCAGTCCCTCTTCGCCTCGAGATTTCCGAGGTAGAGCTTTTCCTGGAGACCGAGCTTGATCCGCGTGGCGGCGCGGGTGATCTTTCGCGTCACGAAGGTTTCGCCGCGCCGCGGGGATTCGTGGTTGAAGAGGATGCCGTTCGCGGCGAAGAGACCGTAGGCGTCCCGGTAATTCCGGACGACGTAGTAGGCGTAGACCTTGGCGGCCGCGTAGGGGCTCCTGGGCTGGAAAGGGGTTGCTTCGCTCTGCGGGGGCGGCGCCGCACCGAACATCTCACTGGAGGAGGCCTGGTAGAAACGGGCGGGAAGCCCGGTCTTGCGGATCGCCTCCAGAAGCCGGAGCGTTCCCAGTCCGGTCACGTCACCCGTGTACTCGGGCATGTCGAAGCTGACCCGGACGTGGCTCTGGGCCCCCAGGTGGTAGATCTCGTCGGGGCGGATCTCGTGGAGGAGGTCGGTGAGCTGCCCCGAGACGGACAGGTCGCCGTAGTGGAGATAGATCCTTGCCTCGGGGTCGTGGAAATCCCGGTAGAGGTGGTCGATCCGTTCCGGGTTGAAGGTGCTGGCCCGCCGGATCAGGCCGTGGATCTCGTAGCCCTTGCAGAGAAGGAATTCCGCCAGGTAGGAGCCGTCCTGGCCGGTGATGCCGGTGATGAGCGCTTTCTTCATGGTCTTTCTCCTCGATGGAATCCCTTTGATCATCGAGATCCAAAAAAATCTCCAATGCGCGCTTGAAGGGATCCGATGATCCGGATGCGCAATAAGGGTTTCTGTGCATCAACCCGTCGCGGCCGGGCGTTTTCAAGCCGGACCGCAGCGGTAGTACTCCCGGTACCAGTCGACGAAACGCCGGATCCCCTCGGCGATCGGGGTGGCGGGCCGGAAGCCCGCATCGGCCATGAGATCCTCCACATCGGCGCAGGTGACCGGCACGTCCCCCGCCTGCATCGGGAGGAGGTTCTTCCGCGCCTTCCGACCCAGATTCTCCTCCAGGATCCGGATAAAATCCATCAGGGCGACGGGCCGGTGGTTCCCGATGTTGTAGAGCCGGTAGGGGGCAAAGCTGGCGGAGGGGTCGGGTCGGTCGCCCCGCCAATCCGGGTCCGGCGACGGGATCCGCTCCATGATCCGGGCGACCCCTTCGACGATGTCGTCGATGTAGGTGAAATCCCGCTCCATCCGTCCCTCGTTGAAGACGTCGATCGGCCGGTCTTCGAGGATCGCCCGGGTGAACAGAAAAAGGGCCATGTCCGGCCTTCCCCACGGTCCGTACACGGTGAAGAAGCGGAGCCCCGTGCAGGGGAGGCCGTAGAGGGAGGCATAGGCGTGGGCCATCAGCTCGTTGGCCTTCTTGGTGGCCGCGTAGAGGCTCAGCGGATGGTCCACATTGTCGTGAACGGAAAAGGGCATCCGGGTGTTGGCCCCGTAGACCGAACTGGAGGAGGCGAAGACGAGGTGTTCCACCCCGTTGTGGCGGCACCCCTCGAGGACGTTGAGGAATCCGGCCAGGTTGCTCTCCACATAGGCATGGGGGTTCTCCAGGGAATAGCGCACGCCTGCCTGTGCGGCCAGGTGGACGACGACCCGGGGCCTCTCCTCCCGGAACAGATCCCGGACGGCCTGCCGGTCGGCCAGATCGCCGCGGACGAAGCGGAAATTCGCCTGACCTTCGAGGAGGCGGAGCCGCGCCTCTTTCAGGGCGACGTCGTAATAGGGGTTCAGGTTGTCGAAGCCGATCACCGCGGCCCCATCCCCGAGGAGCCGCCGGGCGAGGTGGAACCCGATAAAACCGGCCGCGCCGGTGACGAGAATCTTCCTTGCCCCTTTTTCCATGGCGTTTCCCGTTCTTCGATCCCCTCTCCCTCATCCGGCCTTTTCGTCGGGAGCATGGCCGATTCCGGTTTCATCCTCCGGTCCACTTGCCGCGTGGATTTTCCCACCCTGCGGGCGCGGAGGGGCGGACTCTACAACAACCCCCCGGCGGTGTCAAAGGAAACCGCGGAGGTTCCTTGAACCCATTATGACTCCGGCAACCATGAATGCCGATACGGTCATTCCCGCGAAGCTCGTCCCCGCGCAGGGGGGAGCGGGAATCCCGCGGCCCTCCGTTCCCCGGCGGGCGGGACGGGCCTCAGGACGGCAGCGTCTTCAGCGCCTTTTCGCAGGCTTCGAGGGTCCGGTCGATCTCCTCGTCCGCATGGACAAAGGAGACGAAGCAGGCCTCGAACTGGGCGGGGGGGAGGTAGATCCCCTCCCGGAGCATCCCCTGGAAGAAACCGGCGAATCGTTGGGTGTCGCTTCGGCCGGCCGTCGCAAAGTCGGTCACCTCCTCCTCCGTGAAAAAGAGGGTGAACATCGAGCCGACGCGGTTGATCCGGCAGGGAATGCCCCTCTCCGCGAAGAGATCGGTCATCCCGGCGCAGAGGCGTGAGGTGGTGGCGTCGAGAGCGGAATAGGATTTCCCCCGGAGAATCTCCAGGGTGGCGATGCCGGCGGAGAGGGCGAGGGGGTTTCCCGAGAGGGTTCCCGCCTGGTAGACGGGTCCGTTCGGGGCGAGATGCTCCATGACCTCGTGCCTTCCGCCCAGGGCGCCGATCGGAAGTCCGCCCCCGATGATCTTGCCCAGGCAGGTGAGATCGGGGAGGATGCCGGTCCGGTTCTGCCAGCCCCCGTAGGCGACGCGGAATCCGCTGATCACTTCGTCGAAGATCAGGAGGCTGCCGCTGCGGCGGGTTTCTTCCCGCAGGGCTTCCAGGAAACCGGGCCGCGGCGGGACGACGCCCATGTTGCCCGCGACCGGCTCGACGATGATGCAGGCCAGGTCCCCGCCGTGGACTGCCACTGCGCGGCGGACCGCCTCGGCGTCGTTGAAGGGGAGGGTGATCGTCAGCTCGGCGAGCTTTCGTGGAACCCCGGGACTCCCGGGGATGCCGAGCGTGGCCACCCCGGAACCCGCCTTGACGAGCAGGGAATCGGCATGGCCATGATAGCAGCCCGCGAACTTGATGATCTTCTCCCGTCCCGTGAAGCCGCGGGCCAGTCGGATCGCGGTCATCGTTGCCTCGGTTCCCGAGCTCACCAGCCGGACCATCTCGATCGAGGGGAAGGCCTCGACGATCCTCCGGGCCATCACGATCTCGCTTCGGTCGGCGTCCCGTAGCTGGTCCCCCGGCCGGCCGCCTCCCGGATGGCCGCGACGACTGCCGGGTGGGCGTGTCCCAGGATCATCGGGCCCCAGG
>JBFYYH010000145.1:0-4049 GCA_041310125.1 Syntrophaceae bacterium
CCCAGATCGGCCAGCCGATCGACTACCTGAACACCAAGGACTGGGCCGCCTTCATGCAGATGGCCTACAAGGACTACGGCGACCTGATCAAGGAAATGGGAATCAAATTGTGATGCCCAGAGGTTAACCTCATGACGAGAGAGGCGCCCCGGTTTCCGGAGGCGCTTCTCTCCATCCGACTGCCTTCAAAACCCCTGGGGAAAAAGGATCCCGTGTCCGATCGAAACGATTGGCGCGGAAACGGCCGGGGGGAGAACCGTCTCCCTCCGGACGGGATCGATCAAGACTCTTTCGGCTTTTTCAATTACAGCTTCCGTTTCAGCGTCTGGGCGGCCGTGTGGATCGGGTCCCAGGAGCCGCTGAAGGGCGGGGCGTAGGCCAGATCGAGCCAGCCGGCGTCGTCGAGCGAAAGCCCCGCCCAGAGAGCAACAGAGAGGGTGTTGATCCGGCTCACCGCCCCCGCCTTCCCGACCGCCTGCGCCCCGAGGAGTTTCCCCGTCGCCCGGTCGGCGATCAGCTTGAGCCCCAGGGGGCTGTTCCCCGGCATGGAGCCCGCGATCGCGTTTCCCCAGACCAGCGTGCTCGCCGGGTGGAACCCCGCTTCCTCCGCCTCCTGTTCGCCGAGTCCCGTCGCGGCGACCTCGAGGTCGAAGACCTTGAAGGACTGCGCCCCCACGATCCCGGGGAAGGTCATCGCCCCGCCTCCGATATTCGCACCGGCGATCCGCCCCTGCTTGTTGGCGATGTCGCCCAGGGGGATATTCACCCAGCGGCGGCTCACCCGATGAAAAGACTCGGCGCAGTCGCCCACCGCGTAGACGCCCTCCCGCTCGGTCTGCTGGGAGAAGTTGACCCGGATCGCCCCGCTCTTTCCCAGGGGAAGCCCCATCTGCTTCCCCAGCGCCGCATTCGGGCGAACCCCGACGGCCATCAGGATCAGATCCGCCTCATCCGGACCGTGGTTCGTGACCAGCCGGAGCTTGTGTTCTATGCCCTCCTCCACGGTCTTGAGTTCGCTTCCGGTGACGAACACGACTCCTTTTTTCTGAAGCTCTTCGACCACGACCTTCGAAAATTCGGGGTCCCAGCGGCTTACAGGCAACGTCCCGCGGTGGTGGACGACCGTTTCGATGCCGCGGCCGCGGAGCGCCTCGCTCATCTCCATCCCGATGAACCCGGCCCCGACGATGATTGCCTTCCGGCAGGGGACCTGCTTCAGCCAGGCCTTGATCCGCAGGGCGTCCGTGTATTGCCTGAGTGCGAAGACCCCCTCCCGCGCCTCTCCGGGGATCCCGGGCATCAGCGGGGTCGTCCCCGTTCCGAGAACGAGGATGTCGTAGGGGAGTCTCGTCCCGTCCGAGAGCCGGACCTCACGGGCCGCCTCATCGACCTCCTCCGCGCGGGTGTCGATCCGGACGTCGACCCCCGTCTCCCGGAATTTTTCCGGCGTCCGGGCGATCAGCCTCTTTTCCTCCCGGATTACATCACCGATGTAATAGGGCATCGGTCAGGCGGCCACCGAGACCTGCCCGCGCTGCTCGATCAGGACGATCGATAGCGAAGGGTCCCGTCGCCTCGCTTCGGCGGCCACGGAGGCGCCGCCCGCCCCGGCCCCGATGATCACGACATGTTTCCCCATAATCGAATTCTCCTCGATTCGTTCTTGATCAAGATTAGAGCAAAAAGGTGGGATGTCGTCAACGGAAAAACCACGGGCGGGGAAAACATCAACCACAGAGAAACACGGCCATTCCCCACTTTGGCGCATCGGGCAGGTCGCAGAGGGCAACGTCAGGAGGAGGGTGTCCGTTTTTCTCCCCAACCACGGCTCAACGAACGGGCTTTACTTCCCTCAGCACATCGATGAGTGTTCCATCCCGATACTCGATCAAGGCTACAATCTTATCCGTAAATTCCGGTTTTTGCGGCCTTCCCGTAATGCGGTATGCGATGTCCCGCAACTCTTCGATGGGTTTTACCGGAACACGGGCCCCTTTGAGCCGGTCGATGAGATCCTGTCGCCGGGGGTTCACTGCAATGCCATGGTCGGTCACCAGAACATCCACCGACTCTCCGGGTGTCGAAACCACGACCACATCATCCACGACGACCGGGATCCTTCCCCGGATGAGCGGGGTGGTAATGATGGTGAGCTTCGCGCCGGCCGCCGTGTCGGAATGTCCCCCTGTGGGATACTGGAGGATCCCGTCCGAGTGGGTGTTGACGTTGACGTTGAAGTGGATGTCTATTTCGGTGGCGCCCAAAACGACGACATCCAGCAGGTTGACCGCCGTACCGCGGTTGTGGGGGTTGGCATAGAAGCCGGCGCCGACCTCGATGTGGTTGACATCCTTCAGGAGCGAACGAATGGCGTACTGATCGAAAGCCTGGACGGTCAAAATCTTATGGATGATGCCCTCTTCGAGCAGCTTGACCATGTTCTCCGTCGTGCCTCCCATCCCGAAGCTTCCCACAATCCCCCGCTTTTTCATCCGTTCGCCCAGGAATTGGGTCACGGCCAGAGAGATCCCGCCGGCGCCCGTTTGAAAGCGAATCCCGTCACGAAACACCTCCGAGGCTTCGATGACACGCACCGCATTCTTGGCAATATTGAGGTTGACCGTGTCCCGGGTCAGACGCAGGGTATTGGAGACGATTTTAGACGGATCGCCGATGTTGTCGACCCGGACGACGGTGCCCACGTACTCCTGGGAGATGCTGATCGGGATGACCGGGGTTTCTTCCAGGTAATCGGTCACGGCGACCGTTTTCTCACTGTAGATGGCGTCGGCCAGGGCATAGGAAAGCGGTCCGCAGGCCGAGGGTCCCTTGACGCCGTTGCAGTTCCCGATTGTGTCGGCGCAGGGGACGCCGATGAAGGCCGCATCGATATGCAGATCGCCCCTTTCGATCGCGCGCACCCGTCCGCCGTGGGAGCGAATGACCATGGGGCGGGCCATCAACCCTCCGGAGACGGCCCGTCCCACCTTTCCCCGGGCGCTGCCCCCCTCGATGCAGGTGACCACGCCGTTTTGGATATGATCGATCAGAGGTTCGTGGACCGAATACAGCGAGGAAGGTGCGATGGTCATATTCCGGAAACCCATGGCGGCGATTTCCGCCATGACCATATTGAGGATCTTGTCTCCCTCCCGGAAGTGGTGGTGGAAGGAGACGGTCATGCCGTCCCGGAGTTCGATTCGCTCGATGGCCTCGCGCAGGGTGGGGACCATGCAGTCCTCGCCGGGATGGAGTATGGTGCCGAGCCGCGGCCCGACACGCCTCTTCTCCTCTTTGGGGGGTTCAACAAACACCCCGGCGTAGGGACGGTAACGCCTGCCGTCGATCTCCAGGGGCACTTCCCGGCCGACGGCGTTGAGTGCACTATGCGCATTCGACATGGGTCTTTCTCCTTATGCTTCGGGGGCAGGCAAAGGCAGATCCAGCCGTTCGGCAATGCGGATGATCTTTTCGGCCCTTTCGATGATCGGCTTGTCGATCATTTTCCCCTTGACGACGGCCACGCCGCTGCCCTTGCTCCGGGCAATTTCCGAAGCCCGGATCACGTTGACGGCATGCTGTATCTCTGCCTCCGTGGGGGTAAAGAGCTCATGAATGATCTCAATCTGCGACGGGTGAATGGCCGCGCGACCGTCAAATCCCATCTGCTTAATGGCCAGGGTATCCTTGCGCAGCCCTTCCTCATCGTTGAAATCCGAGAAGACCGTATCGAGGGCCTGCACCCCGGCCGCCCTGGCGGCAATCACGAGCATGCTCCGTCCCAAGAAGATCTCCCGTCCCTCCCGGGTGCGGGTCGCCCCGATGTCCTGGGTAAAATCCTCCCCGCCGAAGGTGATCGCCTCAACCAGAGGCGAAGCGCAGGCTATTTCATAGGCGTTGAGAATCCCCTTCGCCGATTCGATCAGCGGGAGGATCGCCACCCTCTTGGGCAATTCGCTTTGGAGAATGGCCTTTTCCACAAGCTGGACGCCTTGGCGGTTTTCAGATTTGGGAACAACGATTGCATCCGGTCCTGCTGGCAGCACAAT
>JBFYYH010000146.1:0-2952 GCA_041310125.1 Syntrophaceae bacterium
GCCTGTGGGATGGGACGGAAAATGCCGCTTTCGTTTTTTTACGGATCGTCGTCCCGTCTTGGCAGGGAAACGGATTTCTTTCGAAACCGACAAAGGGAAATTCGATTGAAATATTCGCGGAGATCAAATACAAGGGCAGAGGCCGCGCGGATCGGGCGCGGACGGGAATGAATGCCCCCGGCGCGAGAAGCGCGGTCTCTTATCGGGCCATCCGTCTCTCTTCGTCGCAAGCGACGGGGCATATCACCCGATGAGATTCAGGGAGGAATGGAAAAAGGCATGAGAGCAGGCGCGGCAATCGTTGGGATTCTTCTGGGGTGGCTCTGGCTTCTCCCCGCGGCGCCGCTGGAGGCGGCCGGGGAAAACCGGATTCTCTACGAGGGGGATTCCATCTACAACCACATCGCCATCCGCCAGGAGGGGACGGAGCGGTGCATGGTCTTCGGGCGCCAGAGCGCGCTGCGCCAGACCTGCATCGACCTCGCGAAGCCGGACCAGTCGATCTTCGAATACACGGCGATGATGTTCGCCGCCTTTCTCTTCCGGCCCGACGCAAAGAAGGTCTGCCTCGTCGGCCTCGGCGGGGGGTACGTACCCACGGTCTTCCGCAGGCACCTCCCGGCCGTCCGGCTCCACACGGTCGAGGTGGATCCGCTCGTGGAAAAGCTGGCCAGGCAGCACTTCGCCTTCACCGTCCCGCCCGGACAGACGCTGACCATCGACGACGGGCGCCAGTTCCTCAAGAAGAGCCGGGAGCGCTACGACCAGATCTGGCTGGACGCCTTCAATTCCGACTATATCCCGGCCCACATGACGACGAAGGAGTTCCTGATGCTGGTCCGGGAGCGGCTGACGGAGGGGGGGATCGTCGTCCAGAACCTCTTCGGCGGGAACCAGCTCTACGACGCCCAGCTGGCGACATTCCAGTCCGTTTTCTCGCGGGTCTTCGTCTTCGAGGGAAAGGACAGCGGGAGCTGCATCATCGTCGCCTCCGACCGCCCCGCCGTCGAGCCGTCCGCTCTGCGGAGCCAGGCCCGCAAATTCGGCGGGAGGATCGGCGCGATCGACCTTGCGGCGCAGGCGGACAAGTGCCGGGTCGCGCCGGTCAACCGGAACGCCCCGATCCTGACGGATGACTTCAACCCGGCGAACTTGCTGCTCATGCAGACCAAATAGACCGGCCTCGTAAAAAGTCCGGATGCTGCGTTGCGCTTCACCCTTCGTCATTGCGACGTACGAAACAGTACGCCTCATTCCTCAGGGTTCGCGCGCCTTGCCTGCGAAGCTTTTTACGAAGCCGTCCCCAAATTCAAGGCTTATGCCCCTTTATGCGTGGGCATCCAATAGGAAGCGGAGGAATTTGCATGCGGATCGTTTACGGGGTGTTCATCCTGCTCCTGGTCACGTTCGGCGCGGTGGTGATGGGGCTGGAGATCCTCTCCTCGAACCTGATGTCCCCCTACTTCGGGGGGTCGATCTACATCTGGGGGAGCATCATCAGCTCCTTCATGGTCCATTTCTCCGTCGGCTACGTTCTCGGCGGGCGGCTCTCCCGAAGGCTCCCCCGGATTTCGGTCCTGGCCGCCTGCCTCGTCGTCGCGTCGCTGTGGGTGCTGATGATTCCGGCGATCTACAAGCCCGTCTGCTCTTTCCTCTCCGACCACATCGACGACGTTCGGCTCGGCTCGCTGATCGCAATGAACGTGATCTTCTTCGTGCCGATCTCGATCATGGCAATGGTCTCCCCCTACGTCATCGGGATCATCGCCGCCTGGAGAAAATCGTCGGGATTCACCGCGGGAACCGTCCTCTTCATCTCCACGGTCGGCTCCTTTTTCGGGACGAACGCGACGGCCTTCTACCTGATCGGCCTCTTTCCCGTCTCCCGGATCCTCCTCGGCCTGGGGGTCCTCTGTCTGGCCGTCTCCCTCTTCGTCCTGGCCCTGCGCATCGACCGCCGGATCGAAATCCCCACGGAAACGTAGGGGTGTCCTGACCCATCCTTTGGCGGAACTCATGAACACGCCGGCGTCCTTCCCGTTGCGCAAATCGAAGCCAAGAAATTTGCGCGAGGACAGGCAAGATGTCACCTAAAAGCAATGGCCGCATCCCTCGCGGCCATTGCTCCCGGACCCTTCCGATCTTTCATGACTTCAGGAACACCAGCGGTAGATGGCCAGCGCCAGAATCTTGATCGATTCCAGATATTCTTCGATGTCGATGCATTCGTTTGCCTTGTGGGCATGGCCGATCCAGCCGGGCCCGAAAAGGACGCTCGGGACCCCCCCCTGATTGACCAGATACTCCATATCCGAGCAGAAGGGGGATCCGGCGGGGGGACCGACATCAGGATTGATCGCTTTCACCGCACCCTCCACCGCCCGCACAATCGGTTCGCCCGGGTCCGTCGTTACGCTGTTCCGGTGGTGCAGAAACCGCACCACCGCAGGATGGTCTCTGAACCAGGGGTCTTTGGATGTCGCCTCCGCCACACGATCCCGGATCCGGTCCATGATTTCATTGACCGACCCCATCGAGGGGCCAAAATACATGCACCCCCGCATCTTGCACTCGCCGGCCGTCACCGTGGGGTAGGTTCCGCCTGCAATCTCGCCGATCACGCAGGAAAAGGGGTTGCTTCCCCGATAGAGGGGGTGGGGCTCCATGAGATTGTGATCCTGTTCCACCTTCAGCAGGGCCTCGATCGCCGGGGCGAGCTTTTCGATGGCGCTCACGCCCACCATCGCTTCCCCCTCCCATCTGCTGCCGGGTGACCTCGGTTCGCCTTTGAGGACGACCTCCCAGTAGACGTCGCCGGGGGTCGCGACATAGACTTGGTTTCGGGAGGGCTCCATCACGATCGCGGCGTCGGCCGTCAGGCCCTCAGCAACCAGCGAGAGCATCCCATTGCCGGAGTGCTCTTCGTTGACAACGGATGCAAACAGGAGATCC
>JBFYYH010000147.1:0-5055 GCA_041310125.1 Syntrophaceae bacterium
TTCGCTCGATGCGGTCCTCGCGGAGCTGCAGCGGGGGAAAATCTTTCCCTGCTACCTCCTCTTCGGCGACGAGGAGTTCCTGATCCGCGACGCCCTCGAGAAGATCACACAACTGCTCATCCCCGACGCGCGGGACCGCGAGCTCAACCTCTTCACAACGGAGGGAGAAACCGAGGAGATCACCTCCCTCTGCGAGTCCCTGATCACCCCGCCCCTCCTGCCGGGCCGCAAGGTGGTCGTCGTCCGCAACACCCGCCTTTTTCAGTCGAAAAATGTTCTCGCCCCCCTCATCAGCCGGATCCGCGAGCGGCTCGAGTCCGATCCGGCGCGGGCGGCCTCCGATTTCATGCAGTTCCTCAGCGTCACCGGTCTCCAGCTCGACGACCTCCGGGAGGGCGGCTGGAAGAAGATCGACGAGGAGACCTGGCGGCGGATCGTTCCGGACGAGGGAGGGGAATCGCGGGAGACGTGGCTTCCGAAAGCGGTTGAACTCTGCGTGGGACGCGGCGTCAAGCCGGCGAAGGAGAAGCCGCCCGAAGAGACCGACCTCCTCGAGCGGATCCTCGGCGGCCAAATGCCGGAGGGGAACTGCCTGATCCTGACGGCCGAGGCGGTGGACCGGCGGAAGAAACTCTTCAAGATCGTCTCCGGGCTGGGGCGCGTCCTGTCGTTCGCGAAGGTCAAGGGGGAGTCGAGGCAGCAGCAGGCGGTACAGGAGATGGCCGACGGCCTCCTCGCGCGGGCCGGCAAGAGGTTCTCCTCCGGGGCCTGGAGCGCACTGGGACGGAAGACCGGCTTCGAACTGCGGGAATCGCTCGGGGCCATCGAAAAACTGATCACCTATGCGGGGGAGAGGAAGCAGATCGAAGCCCAGGACGTGGAAGCGGTTGTCGGCCGGACGAAGGAGGAATCCGTATTCCAGCTGACGGAGGCGCTTGCCGGAAGGAACCTGCCGCTCGTCCTCGGAAGCCTGAAAGAACTCCTCGACCAGGGGAACCAACCTCTGATGATTTTTTCGATGCTCGTCCGGGAGATCCGCCTCCTCTTCCAGGCGAAGCTCCTGGCTGCTTCGGGCCGCCTCGGTTCCTTCAGCCCGGGCATGGACTACGGCCTTTTTCAGAAGTCGATTCTTCCCGCCCTCAAGGCGCTTTCCGGGGAGGGGATGGAGGGGATCGCCCTGGTCTCTCAGCACCCCTTCGTCATCTACCGGGCGCTGAAAAACGCGGACGGCTTTTCCCGAGAGGAGCTTGCCGCTTGCATCGAGATGCTCGCCGGGACGGATCTGGCGCTCAAGACCACGGGGCAGGAGCCCCGCCTGCTCCTCGAGCGTTTCCTGATTTCCGTCTGCCGGAAGGGGGCCGCCGGCGCCGCCTGATCCTGCAATCCAGGGCCGGCGCGCTCCAACCGCAGTCTTTGCGGATGCTCCGCTTCGTGGGCGGGGCGTCCGGAAAGAACCTCGCCCTTGCGGGGAGGTGATTCTCAAG
Source organism: Syntrophaceae bacterium (assembly GCA_041310125.1). GTDB lineage: Bacteria > Desulfobacterota > Syntrophia > Syntrophales > UBA5619 > JAKAFS01. The sequence goes on from JBFYYH010000147.1 coordinate 1,485, forward strand.
CTGTGCAGGGATCCCCGGACGAACGGATTCAGGACGGGAAGGGGACGAGAAGGGCCGCGAACCCGGACACCGGGTCGCACGGTCAGAGTTTCCGGATCCGGGTCAGGGCGGCGCGCTGCCGTTTGGAGAGTCGGCGGGCAGGCCCTTTTCCTTTTGCCGGGCTCCGCTCCTCCCCCTCCTCCTCTTCGCGTGAGGCATCCGCCGGGAGATCCCCCGCGGCGATCCGGTCGAGCCGCGCGGCAAATTCCGGGGAGCCGATGGCGGCCTTTCCCCGGCGGGCCGAGAAAGAGGCGATCTCCCGGTCCGAGGTGACGACGAGGATCTCCTCGCTTCCCGCCGCGACCAGGCGCTTGATCACCTCGTCGGCCTTTTCTCCGAGACGGGAGTAGATGATCGCCACACCGCCGGCGAGGTCCCGCTCCTCCTGTGGGGAGCCCCCCTCCCAGCCGTCGAAGACGACGGTGATCCGGTGCCCCCTCGCCTTCCGGTATCGAGCGAGCAGAAGGACCAGCGCCCGCCGCCCCTCCTCCAGGCTCCGCCTTTCGCGACCCCGGAGGGTATCGGACTGCCGGATCAGATTGTAGCCGTCCACGATGATGTGCATGGCGCGTCCACCCTGTTGTATGCACTTCCCGCGCGATCAACGAACCTTTTCATGTCCATTTCCCGAGGCTTGTCCCTCTCGCGTTATTCCCCAGCGCAGTCTGTCCTCGTGAAAGCGGGAAGAGGCAATCCAGGGGAGGGACCCGGATTCCGTGTCAAGCCCGAAAGGACATACCATGCCGCGCTGCTTGCGGCGAGACCGTTTATTCGTTGTCCCCGCAAGGGGAATGTGCTATAAGCCCATCCGGCCGGTTCCCCGGCCGATGTCCATTTTTTCTCGAACACTATACCAAACCGGGTTCCAATAGAACACCAAAAGGATGACGCTCTCGTAGAAAGCCGCAAGGGCCTTTGGAAGAAGGCCGCGGGCAAGGTGCGCGAACCGTCAAGGGACGCAGGCCGCGCTGTCCGTCGGGACCGCTCGGCATGTCGGGATCTTCGAACATACGTCCGGAACGGGTTCTGCAGGCCGGCGTCGGAAGCGGGATCAGGCGGTAAATCCAACTTTCAGCGGGATCACCAGACAACGGAGGGAGGAAACCATGGATTTTGAATGGACCGAAGAACAAAAGATGCTGCAGGACATGGCCTACCGGTTTGCCAAGGCCAACTTCACGGCACTGTCGCAGGAATGCGACGAGGGGGAGAAGTACACCGCGGAGATCCGGAAGAAGGCGGCGGCCCAGGGGCTTGTGGGCGCCTGGATCCCGGAGGAGTATGGCGGCGCGGGGGCAGGGATCCTGGGGAACGCGATCATCACCGAGGAGCTCTCGAAGGTGGACATGGGGATCGGCCTCAACGTCACGGCGGCGACCTTCGGCTGCGAGGCAATCCTCGACTATGGGAGCGAGGAACAGAAGAAGACCTGGCTTCCCCCGGTCTGCGCCGGCGAACAGGTGAGCGCCGGGGCCTTCACCGAACCCAACGCCGGGACGGACGTCGCCGGCTCCACCACCCGGGCCGTCACGGACGGGGGCGACTCTGTGAACAATGGAAACAACATGTTCATCACCAACGGGACGGTCTGCGACTTCATGGTGGCCCAGTGCATCACGAATCCCGAGGAGAAGAAACACAACAGCTTCAGCCTGATCATCGTCCCCGCGGACGCGAAGGGGGTCACCCGGAACAAGATTCACGGGAAGCTGGGGATCCGCGCGAGCGACACGGCCGAGATCGCCCTCGAGGATGTTCGCGTACCGCAGGCGAACCTGGTCGGGAAAGAGGGGCACGGCTTCCGCGAGCTGATGCACTTCTTCGACACGACCCGCGTGATGGTCGCCGCCCAGGCCCTCGGCCTTTCGGAAGCGTGCCTGGAGACGAGCATCAAGTATGTCAAGGAGCGGACCGCCTTCGGTGCGCCGCTGGGGGCCTATCAGCTCACCCAGAAAAAGCTGACCGAAATGGCGATTCAGATCGAGGCGCTCCGCGGATTGGTGTACAAGGCGGCCTGGCTGATCGATGAGGGGCGCCCCGACTACACGCTCGCGGCGATGGCGAAGTTCTTCGGCGGCCAGACCGCCGTCTTCTGCGCGAACTACGCCGTCGAGCTGCACGGCGGCTACGGCTATGTCGAGGAGTACCCCGTCTCGAAGTGGTACCGCGACGCGAAGATCCTCGAACTCTACGAGGGGACCAAGGAGGCGGAGATCATGACGATCGGCCGCTACCTCCAGACCCGGTAGCCAAAATGGCGGGTCACGCCGGGAATCGGATTCCTGCGCGCACTGGACATTTTTCGACCCTGCTCCGCCTCGCTTTGCTGCGGGGGCAGGGTGCCCGCAAAATCTCCAATGTGCGCTTCCGGAATCCGGTTCCCTCTGCGCCTTGGGCCATGCAAGCTTGATGAATATAAGGAGGGCATCTGTGAAGACGCGAATCACCGAACTGTTCGGCATCGAGTACCCCATCCTGCTGTCCGGGATGAGCTGGATCAGCGTCCCGAAGATGGTGGCCGCCGTCTCCAACGCGGGAGGCCTCGGGATCCTCGCGACGGGTCCGATGGACCGGGAACAGACGCGGGCGGCGATCCGCGAGATCCGCAGCCTGACCGACCGGCCCTTCGGCTGCAACGCCACGCTCCTCATCCCCGGGGCCGCGGAGAACGCGAAGATCATGCTCGAGGAGAGGGTCCCGGTGATCAACTTCGCCCTGGGGAAGGGCGACTGGATCGTGAAGGGGGCCCATGAATACGGGGGGAAGGTGATCGCGACCGTGGTCAACGCCCGCCACGCGAAGCGTGCCGAGGAGTACGGGGCGGACGGGGTGATCGCGACCGGCCACGAGGCGGCGGCCCACGGCGAGGCGGTGACCTCGCTGGTCCTGGTCCCCAGCCTGGTGGACGCCGTGAAGATCCCCGTCATCGCGGCGGGGGGCTTCGGCGACGGCCGGGGGCTGGCGGCGGCGCTCGCCCTCGGGGCGGAGGGGATCGCGATGGGGACCCGTTTCATGACCACGAAGGAGAGCCCGCTCCACGCAAACTTCAAGCGGCTCTCCATCGAGAAGGGGATTGACGACACCATCGCCTCGCCCCGGATCGACGGGATCCCCTGCCGGGTTCTCAAGACCGAGACGGCGGAGCGAGCGGTCCGCCGGGGACTGGACCTCACGGCGGCCTTCTTCAATTCCCGGGAGATCGCGGCGCAGCTCCACGTGCCCTACTTCAAGCTCTTCATCGGCGTTATGGCCTCCGGCTGGAAGAACGCCCGGCAGCTCGCCTTCATGGCGAACGGCTTCAAGGCCTTCCGCCTGGCTACCGAGGAAGGGGACATCGAGAAGGGGATCCTCCCCGTCGGGCAGGTGACGGGCCTCCTCCGCGACGAGCCGACCGTAAAGGAGGTCATCGAGCGGATCGTCTCGGACGCCATCCAGGTTCGTGAGCGCATGGCGTCCCAGTTGATCTGACGCCGAGAAAAAGGGGGGACACTCAAGTCATTGTCCGTCCGCATTCACGGCGGACACAGAAAAA
>JBFYYH010000148.1:0-2923 GCA_041310125.1 Syntrophaceae bacterium
CAAGTTGCATTCCCGACTGCCCCCTGAGTGGTCTTTGCGCCAGCCGGATGCCATGCGGGCGATGAATTCTTTCATCGGTTTTCTCCCTCAATCTCTCCGGGTCAGATTCCCCGAAGCTTGCTTCGATTGGATGGCTGCCACCAACGGTGTTGGATACCTCGCAGCTTACTGCGGGGAGGTTCATTTTCTTCCCACAGGATCGGTTTTCTCGGGATCGGTTCGCCTGCCTGCCTCCCCCTCGCGCAGGCTCTCCCTTTGTTGCAGGAGCTCTTCGTATATTGACGCAACGCGGTTCGCTGCAGCCTCCCAGGTGTGTTCGAGGGCTGTCTTCCGTGCGGCCTTTCCCATCTCTTCCCGTACGCCTTGGTGCAGCATCAAAGCGAGTTTCCCGGCAACCTCTTGCCGGTTTGCCTTGACCAGGACGACGTGGCCGTTGATCCCTTCGCGAACGAGATCTTTTGCTCCGACGCGGTCGCTGACCAGAACCGGAAGGGATGCAGCCATTGCCTCGAGAACGACCATGCCGAACGTGTCGAACTGCGAAAGCATCGCGTAGAGATCGGACGCCGCATAGAAGGAAAAAAGTTCCTCGCTGGGGGTCACCCCCGTAAAGATAACCTGCTTGCCGATACCGAGGGAAGCCGACATTTTTTGATATTTGGGGATATCCCCCTTTCCGACAATGATGAGTCGGACGGGTGGGGCAGAAGGGGCCTTGGCAAGAAGTGCCAGGGCTCGGATCAGGGTGTCGAGGCCCTTGATCTCGAAATTCATCGAGACGAAAAGAACAATCCGCTCCTCCGGCTGTATCCCGAAACGCCTGGAGAGTTTGGCCCGGCAACGAGGTCGGTCGAGAGTCGCGTAGCGATCAGGGTCTATGCCGGGATGGATGACGCGGACGCGGCCGGGGTCGTCGATTCCGTACTCGTGCAAAAAAATCTCCCGGGTCAACCCGGAGACGGGGAGGAAAAGCCTGCAGCGAGGATCGTGGACCAGATTTTCCTCCACGCGGGCGGTGACAAGGTCGTAGAGGCTCATTCTCTTGCGGCGAACTTCCCGGATCCAAAATCGGTGGGGGACGCCGTGCATTGTGAAGAGGTCGGCGCGGAAGATCCGGTCGTGGGTGTGGATGAGGTCGATACCTGCCTTGCGGATCTGGCGGTCGGCAAACCAGGCGAAACTGGGCGTTGTGAGAAATTTTGGAAAAGAGAGGATCGGGACTCGGTGAAAGGTCACACGGTCGGAGCGGACAACCCAGCGGTTGGCAAAGACGTGAAACTCCCAACGAGGATCGCAGGCGAGCCGTTCGGTGAGTTCGGCGGCAAAACCTTCCGCCCCTCCGACTAAGCCGTACTTCGGGATAACAACCGCGATTTTATGAACACGCTCACCCATGTCACTTGTCCCTTACTGAAGGGCTGTCTATCACAGGAAACTAAAAAAATCACAGTATTCATTCACGGGCAACTGTGATAGAAAATTAGCGCATGGTTGAGCGGGGTTTTTCGCAAACCTTTCCAGGAGCCCGTTGTGGATGAAAAGATACCGCTGTCCGTCGCCCTGATCGCATTCAACGAGGCGAAAAACCTTCCAGACTGCCTGCGGAGTGTTTCCTTCGCCCGCCAGATCGTCATCGTGGATTCCGGCAGCACGGACGAGACACCCCGGATCGCCAGCGATTTCGGCTGCAACGTCTTTGCCGAGACCTGGCGGGGGTTCGGTCTGCAAAAGCAGTTCGCCGTCGACCGCTGCCTGGAGCCCTGGATCCTGGTCCTCGACGCGGACGAACGGATCCCTCCCGAGACGGCCGAAGCGATCCGGCGGATTGTCGGTTCCCCGAACTCCACCGTCGGGTACAGTTTCCCGAGAAGGAACTTTTTCCAGGGCCGCTGGATCCGCCATGCCGGCTGGTGGCCCGACCGCGTAGTCCGCCTCTTCCGGAAGGGGAAAGGCCGCATGACGGAGGCCGGTGTTCACGAGGCGGTCGTCGTCGACGGTCCGGTGGAAGCATTGGAAAACCCGATCGAGCATTGCACGGAAAGCGACCTCGGCTCCGTTCTAAGGAAGATCGACCGCTATTCCACGCTGGGCGCCCAAGAGGCCTATGCCGCCGGGAAGCGATCATCCATCTGGTCGGCGATTTTCCGGGCGAAGATCACTTTCCTTCAGGATTATCTTCTTCGCGGAGGCTTTCTCGACGGGCCGCAGGGGTTGACGCTCGCAGTCACCGATGCGATCAATAAATTCTTCAAATACGCCAAACTATCGGAAATGGGTCGGAGGGACAGGGAGAAGGGGATCCGGCAGACGCTGCATTCGCCCGGTAAATCCGACGGATCGCTTCCGCTTTCCTGATCCGGCGGGGTTTTCAAGAACGGCCGTCCGGGGAGCGGGGCAATCGCCCCGGATATGGGCGGCTGTCGGGGACGTGGTAGCCAAAGGAATGCCGGGGATGGTGAGGGTAATTTCAAACGGCATTTGAAGAATGGACGTTTCAATCATCATCGTCAACTGGAACACCCGCGATCTTCTGCGCGACTGCCTGGAATCCATCGAGGCTACCGTCCCCGACTTGTCCCATGAGGTCATCGTCGTCGACAACGCTTCCACGGACGGCAGTGTAGAGATGCTGCGGGAGCGTTTCCCCCGGGTGAAAGTGATCTCGAATCCGGAGAACCGGGGTTTCGGGGCGGCGAACAACCAGGCGATGAAAATTATGGCCGGTCGTTACGCCCTGCTCCTCAACTCGGATACCCGGCTCACCGGAGACGCCGTTCAGAAACTCTTCTCTTTCTTGGAATCCCGGCCCGATGCCGCCGTCGCCTGCGGCCAGCTCCTCAACGCAGACGGGAGCAGACAGAACTCGGTCGCCCCGTTTCCCAGCCTCCTGACGCTTCTGACGAACTCCCCCATGCTGGAAATC